>JAJFTT010000060.1 GCA_021372785.1 Negativicutes bacterium
AACGTTTAAACACATGGCACGGGGTTACGCGGAATGGTCAAGACCATTCCCTACCCTTACACAATGTTCCGCATTGATTCGCATCGGTTTATTGTAAACGCCAAAATACGTTGGGCAATACGATTAAACACGTTGAACGGGGTTACGCGGAATGGTCAAGACCATTCCCTACCTTTACACAATGTTCATAATAAATCTGTAATGGTATTTATCAAACGTGAAAACACAGGGCAAAACGGTCAAGCGCATTGATTCGCATCGGTTTATTGGAAACGCCAAAATACCGTATCTTTATTTTACCAATAAAACATCCACCCGGTAGAGCAAAGACATCAGTTCTGCCCGGGTCAAAGCCCGATCCGGCTGCATGGTGCCGTCCGGATATCCCTGCAACAAACCGGCTGCTACGGCTCTGGCCAGGTCATTATAAGCCCAATGGTTACCAGACAGATCAGAGAACCTGCTCAAGACGCTGGTGTCAACCTTGCCGCTGCCGTCATCCAGGAAACAGCGGTCGATAATTGCGGCAAATTGAGCCCGGGTGATGGAGTCATAAGTACCGAAGATGTAGGGCGCCTCGGTAGTCATACCATACATCATATTATAGTAGACTAAGGTCTGTATATCGGTGTAAGCCCAGTAACTGGCGGGCAGATCAATAAAGTCCGTCACTGCCGTCTTATCCGCCAGCGTTAAGCCAAGCATGCGTTTGATCGTGGCGGAAGCTTCCGCCCTGGTAATTTCCTGCTCGGGATAAAAACGGCTGCTCTTGGTCCAGGAAAGCCAACCGCGGTTTGCCCCGTAAAGGATATCTTCTTTTGCCCAGTAACCGCTGTATAAATCAGTGAAGTTGCGGTTCAGCAGAGTCGGTTCTTTGACTGCCCCGCTGCCGCCCAGAGCGGGCCAAAATGCCGGGTCTTCCTGACCCACCGCCCAGGCCGCATAACCGGCCAGGTGGTATCTTTGCATGAGTTTCATTTTGCTGGCATAGGATTGCAAGCTCTCATGATAAATTGAATAATGACCGGGATCCAATTTCAGGCTCCAAACGAGAGAAACTTGTTTGCCGGCCGCTACTTGAAAGGAAGTCACGTCGCTTTTGGTAATCGGGTCGATGCGGTGGACGACATTGCTGATCCCGTCCGCCAAAATGCGCTTGATTTGCAGATGACCCAAGGCAACTCCATCGCTGCCGCTTAAACGCTCCTGTGTTTCCGTCGGCGCTGTGCCGGCGGTCAGCGGACCGTCATACCAGATCCTACCGTAGAAGGGAATCCCCATCAGGAGTTTGTTCGCCGGCACGCCCCGCTGCAACAAGTTTTCGATACAAATCGTCACGGCGTCTTCGCCGGATACCGCTGCGCCCAAAGAGTTCGCCTGGCGGCTGTAGAGCATTAAGTCGTAGGACATCAGCACGATATTGTCACAGATTTTGGCCAGTGCTGCCATGTCATAGCTGCCATGCCAGCCGCCCGCCCAGTGATACGGGTTCGCTACAACGGAGATGCTGAGGTGTTTATCCGGCAATTTTGCCCGCAGCAAGCGCATAAAATCGGTCTGCAGATCCTTTTCATCCGGGCCGACATTTTCAATATCATAATTGATGCCGTCCAAATTGTATTCCTGAACCGCCGCGGCAATCTCAGCGGTCAGTTGCTCGCGGTTTGCCAGGGCGATACAGCCCAGTTGATAATTAAAGCTATTGGCCAAATAAGGAACCACTTTGATACCGCGCGCGTGAAATTGATCGACGATATCTCTGTCGGCTGCCTCATAAACTACCAGACGGCCGTTCCAGTCCAAACCAAACCAATCCGGAGAGACATAATTGAGGGCGCCATTTGCCGCATCCACTTCTGCTACCGGATCGGTGACATTATAAAGGAATCCCAGACGCACCGTATCATTGCCAAAGCTGATCGTATCGTCTGCCTGCGCCACCGGCAAAACATTGACCGCCAGGAGGACAACCAGAGTGGACCAGATCAGAGAACGAGACAACTTTCCAGAAAATCGAATCAACCTATCCCCTTCTTTCTAAAGCTGAGCGGCGTTAGCCCTATTGTGACAGAAAAGCCGGCAATGTCAAATTACATTTAAATTGCAGGGTTACTTTCTTAGACTCTCTCCTGCGGCGAATTGTTCCCACTAAAGAAAAGCGGTCACGGAATTTGTGACCGCTCCGGGGCGAGCCTGCGCTATTCCCGGCCGGAAGTGTAAACATATTTCAACCCCGAATTGGAAAAACACAGGCTGGCATAACCATAAACATAGCCTTTATAAAATTGATTGACACGGGAAACCAGCAGAGGAGAAACGACACACTCATTTTTCAGTAAAATGGTTTCCGCCTGTTTATATTGCTCCAATCGGATCGATTCCTTCATTTCTACCGCGGCATTGCGCAGCAATCGATCAAATTCCGCGTTGGACCAGCCGGTTTTAATGGCATTTACCTCGGAAGCAAACAGACCGAGCATATCGTAAGGCTCATTATAAAAGGCGCTCCAGGCCATCAGACCAACCTGATAATTACCTTTTTCTATTTTACTTTGAAAGACTTCCCATTCGCTGTAACTGATTTTAAGAAAGATTCCCAGAGTCTCCTGACAGGTCTGCTGTAAATAGCTGCCCAGCGCATGATACCAATCGGAGGTTCCCGGCAAGGAGAATGTCACGTTTAAGGCGGCCGGATCGTCAGTCAAACCCAGTTCCTGCATGCCGCTGATCAGCAGGTCTTTTGCGCTCAGCTTCTCTTCGGTCAGTTCATTTTGTAGTTTCTGGATCATGTTGCCTGCTGCCTGGCGATAATTTGTGGTGCCAACTGAGATACCCGGCACAACCCAGCCGGTGGCGGCTTCCCGCAGTCCGGCGAAACACATTTCATTGAATTCGTCCCGATCGATCGCCAGCGTAAAGGCTTTGCGAATCTTGAGATTGGAGAACACGGCATCCTCCGTATTGAAGAAAGCGTAGGTTAAGGCGGCGGCAGGATAGGAGTTGTGTTTACTCTCTGCCTGGAGTGAGAATCGTTCCATCTGCTCGCGCTGATCTGTCAGAATCAGATCCAATTCCCCGTTTGTATAAGCCTGCTCCACCGCACTTGCTTCCGGCAAAATCGCATAATTTACTTTGTTCAAAGACACTTTGGCCGCATCCCAATAATGCTCGTTCTTCACCAACACCAGAGAACTGCCATGCGTCCAGCTTTCAATTTGAAAAGGACCGTTGCTGCATGTAAATTGCGCTTCGGTTCCATATTTTTCCGCAAATTCCGTAATTTTGTCCTGCCGCTGCGGATAGTAGACAGCCGTATCCAGAATGCTTAAAAAAGAGGGCATTGGCGCGCCGAGGGTAATCACCAGCGTTTTTTCATCGACCGCTTCCACTCCCAGCGCACCGGCAGGCAGCTTTCCTTCGCTGATTGCCGTATAGTTCAGAAGCGGGCTGAGAAAGGACCGGTTGGGTGATGCTGTCGCCGGATCGACGCTTCTTTGCAAAGAATAAACATAATCCCCTGCCGTGACAGCGACACCGTCCTGCCATTTGTTATCTTTCAGATGGAAGGTCCAGACGCTGCCGTCCTGATTCGATTCCAGGGCGGCCGCATCCCCCGATGCGATGATGTATTTGCCGTTCTGATCTTCCAGCCGTACCAATGCTTCCATGGTATTGTTCAGGATGGTTTTAGCGGCCGCATCAGACCATTTGCTGATATCCAGCGTCTGCGGATCAGCAGACAGGTAGGTATTCAAATATTGCCCGGCATCTTTGGCAGCCGCCGGGTCTTCTTTTACCGCAGCGGCCGGATACGGCAGGCTGCCGCAGGCTGTCAGAACAAGGCAGAGCAGCAGGGTCAGAATAAAAGCCAGCTTTTTTTGCATAACAATCGCCCTTTTCTGTCAATCGATGCCAGAGAGATGTCCGGATCAGCGCAATGCACCCGCTCTAAAAATCGAACTGAACGGATTTGCTTTGTTCCTATTATAGCGAAAGCAAAGCAAAATAGCAATCAAAGAACAGAGCTGCTTCCTTCCGGAAGCAGCTCCCTGCCAGACCATCCTGCAATTTATAATTATTGCTGAATGGGTTGCTTGTCGATATGTTCGTTAAACCAGTTTACCATATGATTGAGACGGTCAATCCGCAGTGTCGGTTTGCCGTTACGGGAAAGATCATGGTTGGCGCCGTCGAAGCGGCATAAGCGGACCTCCCGGCCCAGTTTTTTCAATTGCGCAAAGAACTGCTCGGCTTGTTCCATTGGGCAGCGGTAATCCTGTTCGCTGTGCAGCATCAAAAGGGGAGTATGCACATTTTCCACATATTTCAACGGGCTGAAATCCCATAATTCGTTGACACCGCCAAAGGGAGATACGCCCAGTTCATTTTCGGTAAAGGTATAGCCGATATCAGAACAACCGAAGAAACTCATCCAGTTGGTGATCGAACGTTGGGTCACAGCCGCTTTAAAACGATTGGTATGTCCGACGATCCAGTTGGTCATGAAGCCGCCGTAAGATCCGCCGGTTACAGCCAACCGCTCCGCATCCAGCCAGCTCCATTTGGCCAAAGCCACGTCCACACCGGTCATCAGGTCTTCATAGTCTTTGCGTCCATAATTGTTGATGCAGGCATAGACAAATTCCTGGCTGTAGCCATGAGAACCGCGCGGGTTGACATAGAGCACGGCGTAACCTTGCGCCGCCAAGACCTGGAATTCATGGAAAAATCCGTAGCCGTACATGGTATGCGGGCCACCGTGAATTTCCAGGACCAACGGATATCGGTAACCTTCCTGCCAGCCAAGCGGTTTGATCAGCCAGCCCTGAATATCCCAGCCGTCTGTCGCCTTGTACCAGAATTCTTCCGGTTCCACAAGGGCAATTTCATCGGTAATCTGCTGATTGATCTGCGTCAGTTGTTTTTCTTCGCCGGTTTCCAGATTCAGGATGGAAACTTCGGTGATGTTCGGGGTGTCGCCCCAGCCAAGCGCCGCGAATTTCTGATCCGCACTGAGACTGTAGGCAAAAACCTGACGGTTGCCCCGGCTGACCTGATTGACTTTTTTCGTTTGGGCATCATAGAAATAAAGACTGGTCGCGCCATGGCAATGAGCCTGGAAATAAACGCCTTTGCCTTCGGGTACAAAGACAAATCCGGCTCCGCTGTTGCCCATCCGCATATCGCTGGCTCCGGTATCCCCCAGCGGCAGATCGAAATCTTCCGGCAATATTTTCTCCATCGGCTTGCTGCCATCGGCAGGAACGATATAAAGCTTGGTATGCGTCGCGCCCTGGAATTTTCTGTCGCTGCCGGCAAAAGCCACTTCACAGCCGCAGGGAGTCCAGACGGGATTGCCGTAAGAACCATCGCCATGCGTCAGAGCGGTCGGTTCGCCGCCCTCAGCGGCAACAACGAAGATATCATTTTTCCAATTTTCCAAATCCGCATGTTCGGAATGGTTGGAAGCAAAGGCAATTTTGCTGCCATCGGGAGACCAGGCAATCCCGCTATTGTTATAGTTCCCCCTGGTGATTCGAAGCGGTTTGCTGTCATCTTTCAGATCGATGACCCAAATATGAGCGAATTTATCGGTGTCCAGGAAACCCATGCCGTTCATTTTATAATGGATGCTGTCTATCACGCGGGCTTTGTCTTTGAATTGGTCTGCTTTGGCTTCTTTTTCTTTTTTTGTCAGCGCGGTAAACATGATGTCATCGGTATCGTTTTTGTCCATGCGAGCGATAAAAGCAATTTTGCTGCCATCGGGTGACCAAACAGGATTGGAAGCGCCGTAACGCATATGAGTTAGTTGCCGGGCTTCGCCGCCGCCGTTCTTCAATACCCAAATCTGGTTATCGCCGTTGCGGTTGGCAACAAAAGCCAGACTGCCGCCGCAGGGAGACCAGCGCGGAAAGGAATCGCTTTTGCCGTTGGTGAACGGTTCCGGCTTGCCGCAGCCGCAGCCGGATACCTGCCACAAATTGGACTGGTAGGTTTTGGTTTCGGCATCAATGGTCGTTTCAACATAAATGATTTCTTTGCCATCCGGCGAAATCTGCGGATCTCCGGCCCATTTGATGTTTAAGAGATCCTCTGCTTTGATGGGGCGTTTGTCAGCCATGCTTTAAAACCTCCTGTTAATCGTTCTAGTCAAATGAAAGAAACAAAGTAATATTTCGTTTTTGCCAGACAATCTCCTTCTGCCGCCAAAAAATGTTTTCGTAGGCGAAAAATAAATCAGCGGCAAAAGAAAGAGCAACCGGCTGCCGGACGGCAAGGTTGCTCAGTAGATTTAAAGAGAAAGCAGTTTGATCAGGGCATGCGCGATGATTTCGGTTGCCTTCAGCATCTTTTCGATTTGCAGACACTCATCCGTATTGTGAATGCGATTATCATCGCCGGCAAACTCCGCGCCGAAGGCTACACAATGATCAAATCCTTTGGCATACGTGCCGCCGCCCATGGTGCCGGGCTGATTGACCGTATCACCGGTGACCTCGACATAAACTTCGGACAGCACCCGCACCAGATCGCTGTTGGGATCAACAAACAAGGGTTTGCCAATGCGAACGCCGCTTAAAACGGCGCCGGACGCAGTCAAATGCTCAGCAATGACAGCCGCATGAGGAGCAAAGTCCAAAATGGTCACCGGATAACGAATGTCGATGCTGGCTGTCACAGTATCGTCCTGCGTGGAAATCAAGCCAACATTGAAGGTCAGGCGGCCGTATTGATCGCTGAGATCGACACCGCATTTTTCACCGTTGAAACCCAGACCGATACAGGCATTGTAGGCTTGCACAAAAGGAATTTCTTCCGTCACTTCCGCCAAAAACGCCATCATATGCGAAATGGAATTGACGCCAAGCTGCGGCGTCGAAGCATGCGCCGCCTTGCCGACCAGGCGCAGGGTGGTTATTCCCTCAGCACTGTGGCTGACCTGGCCGCCCAGATCATTGCGGCTCAGATAAGCCTTAAATTTCTCTGCCACCGTTTCGCTTTGTTTACCGCAGTCCAGCAGCGCGTCCACCGCAGGGCAGACCACGTTGGCGGCAGTTCCGCCTTGGACAGAGAGCAGTTTTACTTCGCCTTTGCCCAGTTTGCCGGCGCTGAAATTGGCACGATAGCTGCCTTTTTCACCAAAAGTAACCGGGAACGCCGCATCCGGCGTGAAACCGTAATCAAAACCGCCTTCCACTTCACGGTAATGTTTCACACACTGCATGCCGGATTCTTCATTGGCGCCCATAATCACCCGCACGTTTTTGTGGATGGGAATCCCCAATTCCCGCACGATCTTCATGGCATACAGACTCATTACGCAGGGCCCTTTATTGTCGCTGACGCCGCGCCCATAAATAAAACCGTTTTCCCGGTCGCCGCCCAAGGGATTTTTGGTCCAGCCTTCGCCGAGCGGCACGATGTCGACATGGGCCAGAATACCGATTTTTTGTTCGCCTTCACCCATTTGAGCATAAGTACAGTAATTATCCAGATTGACCGCAGTAAAACCAAGGGCTTCGGCAATTTCCTTTGACTTGGCCAGCGCAGCAGCCGGACCTGCACCGAACGGCTTCCCTTCGACAGCCGCTGTCTTGACGCTGTCAATTGCTACCAGCGAGAAGATATCACGAATCATATCTTCCTGGTAAGCGCGCACTTTTTCCTGGATCGCTTTGTTCAGCTCCATCTAAAAAACACCTCCATCTATTTCATCCCAGAATCAATCGTCTTATTATAACGCAGGAAAGCAGGCTTGTCTATGCGGCGGCGGAATTCCTTACTGTTTTTGCGCCCTCTTATTTATGATACGGCAGATTGTGCTGAATCGAAAATGCGCGATAAAGCTGTTCTGTCAGAATCAGGCGGCAGAGCTGATGCGGAAAAGTCAGCTCAGACAAACGCCACTCGAGTTGGGCCGCCTGCAAAACATTGTTGCCTAAACCAAGAGAACCGCCAATCAGAAAGTTGACGGTGGAAAATCCTTCGGCACCCAGGCGCTGCAGAAGCCCGGCTAACTGCGGTGAACTATAAGGTTTGCCTTGCAAGCTGAGCGCAATGCTATACTCCCCGGCGGAGATGCGGCGCAGAATGCGCTCTCCTTCTTTTGCACGAACCCGGTCTGCTTCTTTGGCTGAAAGTGTTTCCGGCGCTTTCTCTTCCTCCAGCTCAATCATCTGCAGCCTGGCCATGGGGGTTAACCGCTTTTGATATTCGGCCAGACCTTGCCGCAGCCAGGCATCCTTGATTTTTCCGACAGCAATGATGCGTAAGGTCTGCATGTTGAATTTCCTCCTGCCGCTGCGGCGGCTGAAAAAAGGTTGTCCCACAAATCGGGCAACAACCTTCCGCTTTGCTTGAAATCATTGCCGCTTAAGGCGAGGCTGCCACAATGCGCAGCTGCTGCAGATCGGTATCGCTCCTGGTCAGCATTTCTCGTACCGTTCTGACTGCCAGCGCCGGCCGGTTGTTGGTTTGGCTCAGATGCGCCAAAACCAAGTCTTGCGTGCGGGAGGTTAAATTCTGTGCCAAAATTTCAGCGGTCTGCAGATTGGAGAGATGACCTTGCCGTCCGGCTACCCGTTGTTTCAAATACCAGGGATACGGTCCGTTTTTCAGCATTTCCGAGTCGTGATTCGCTTCTAAAACCACATGGTCCGCTATTTTGATGGCTTCCGGCAGCCAGGAGGACGCCACACCCAAATCGGTGACAAATAAAAGGCAATCACCGTTTTTACCGTAAACCAGATAACCCACCGATTCGATCCCATCGTGAGAAGTCGGCAGGCTTTGCAGCGTCAGGTCTCCGATGCTGATCAGATCCTGCGTTGCCAGCTGCCGAAAAGGGTGCTGCTCTGCCTGGGGAATCTGCCGGCAAACCGCTTGCCAGGTAGCCGTGTTGCTGACCAGAGGCAGCGTTTTGGGAAATGTCACGGCCGACAAAGCGTGAATATGATCACTGTGTTCATGGGTTATAAAACAGGCGCTCAGATCCGCCAAATCCAGGCCAAACGGCTGCAGCCGTTTGGTCATGATCCGCGGTCCAATACCGGCATCGATCAGGATCGCGGTCGTATTTTCTACAACCAGACAGGCATTGCCCGTGCTACCGGATGCCAGGGGATAAAAAATCATGGCGATACCTCCCGAATCGATCATGGCGTTCATTGGCTTTGCTATGGCGGGCTTCTTGCAGCGGAACACCGCGTTTACGGTTCGCCAGGAATTTCCAGCCGGCGGATGCTCGCTCCGATGGTTTGCAGCCGTTCGGCGATACGGTCATAGCCGCGGTCTATATGTTCGACGCCGGCAATCACCGTTGTCCCTTCCGCCGCCAATCCGGCGATGATCAGGCAGGCGCCGGCACGCAGGTTCGCCGCCGTGACAGAACTGCCGCGATAGCGCCGGACTCCCTGCACAATCGCCGTCTGACCGTCCACCTTGATATTGGCTCCCATTTGGTTCAATTCTTCCGCATGACCGAAGCGGGATTCGTAAATGGTTTCATGGAAAATACTGCTGCCCTCGGCCATACCAAAAAAAGCCATCGCCGGGGCCTGTAAATCCGTGGGAAAACCGGGATGCGGCAGCGTTTTGATATTGACCGCCCTGGGACGTCCGGTCGCTTTGACCCGAATGCTGTCCAGAGTCGGCGTCACCTCCATGCCGGATTCCCGCAGTTTGGCGGTGACGGCCTCCAGATGCTCCGGTATGACATTGGTCAGCGTGACATCGCCGCCGCTGGCCGCCGCGGCCAGCATAAAAGTGCCCGCTTCAATGCGGTCGGGAATACAGCTGTAGGTACAGCTGCCAAAATAGCGCACGCCGGTAACCCGGATTGTTTCGGTGCCGGCTCCCTTGACTTTACCGCCCATGGCATTGATGAAATTGGCAACATCGATCACTTCCGGTTCCAGCGCGGCATTCTCCATGATTGTCGTACCGTCCGCCATGGAAGCCGCCAGCATCACATTGATGGTGGCGCCTACGGTGGACATGTCGAAGAAAATATGCCCGCCGCTCAAATGCGGCGAACTCAATTTGACTTGCCCGTCTTCCAAAAGGCAGGTGGCGTTCAGCGCCTGAAAACCTTTGAGGTGCTGATCGATCGGCCGGGAGCCGATTTGGCAGCCCCCCGGCAAAGCAACGTTGACTTTGCCTTTTTTAGCCAGGAGAGAACCTAAAAAATAATAAGAAGCCCTTAATTTTACCGCCAAATTCTCAGGGGTCTGCCCGGAAAGGTGTTCCCCGGCAGCGATTCGCCATTCGTATTGTCCCAAACGCGTTACTTTCATCCCGATGGCTTTTAAAATCTCCAACATCACATTCACATCACTGATTTCCGGTAAATTGTCCAGAACCACTGCTTCATCGGTGAGCGCCGAGGCCGCCAGCAAGGCAACGGCAGAATTTTTGGCGCCATTGATGCGTAGACAACCCTTTAACGGATTTCCGCCTTCTACAACAATTCTTTTCATCGAAAAGATCACTTCCGTTTCTTTCATTCTAGATAGACTGCCTGAATTGCAGCGATTCGGCCAAACCGTACGCTCGCTTTAGCGATAAAACAAGCGCTGGGCGGTAAAGGCATCAAAATAGATTTCCCGATTATCCTGCAATAAGACGCGCCAGACCGGCTGCGCCGCCCCGCTTTCTGCGGAAGAGAAAAAACTGAAATAACCAAATTCGATTTCTTTGATCACCAGCCAGTTTTCTCCTGCCGCCAAAGCCTGATCCCGCAGGTTCCGGATGTACTCATCCTCCGGTAACCGCAGAAGAATATCGGCCGCCGTGGCCGTCCATTGCGCAGGAGAAGTTTCTCCGGTAATCCGGTAAGGATTTAACGTAAAACTTGCGACCCGGCTGCCGACAACCGTCATTTCCAGACTGACGTCATAAAGCGCATAGCCTTCATAACTTCGGCACCAGATAATCTTCTGGCTGCTGCCAAGCTCATTCGCCGCTTTTTGCGTCTGCAGGCGGTAACCGGAGATGTTATAGCCGAGACGCTCATGCAAGAAATTCTTTGCCACCGAACAGGCGAATTCATAAGAGATCAGAGGGGTATTTGCTTCGATCACCGCCATGCCGTTGGTATAGGTCAATAACCCGCAGGCGCTCAGCACCGCCTGCTCCTGCCCTGCCGTAACCGTGTAATAGACCAACCCGTTTGGTATCGTACAGGCTGTTGTCTGGCTATCCAGACCGGAGAATAAATTCGCTGTGTTTTGTTTCATCTCCGTGGCGGTGATCAAATTAAGGCTGCCGGTCTTGTGTACTTCATGGGGAATCGATTGTAACAAAGTGATTTTCTCCTGCAGCAATTGATCGCGAATCGCAGCCAGAGCCGCGTCGTCCCCCATCGTTGCTTCCATCACACGGTAAGGACGCAAATAGTTGAAATAGCCCAAAACGACATTCAGCAGAATGAAAATAATAATCAGCACTGATTTTGCACGTGACCAATTCACACTTTTTCCCTCCCCGCCGGCAATTCTGTGTCTGTTTTGCTCAGCGCTGCTCCACTGCTGCCTGCATACCGGCATATTCACCGTTAATCATATTGTAGAATACTTTACAGCCGTTATAAAATTCAATGATCCAGACGGTCTCCACACTGTCCTGCTGCTCATTGACGAGATAACCCTCATATACATCCCGCAAAGGCATGTCTTCGAACGCCAGGCTGCCAAACAGCTGAGACCATTGCCACCACAGACGCCATAAAGCGTTGCTGCCGCTGATCGCCAGATACTGGCGCTGCGAAGCACCCAGAATCGGTTCGGAAAGCTGCATCGAACTCACTTCGCTCCCCTTGCTTTCCACGCTCAGACTGCCGCCGACAACCCCTTCCCTGACGGTACAATAAATCGGTTTTCCGTTGCTGATCAACGTATAATAGGAGGTGCAGCGGTCGCCGGTTACTTCCATACCATCATAGAGATATTCGGAGGTATGCGGCCAGAGCTGCAGTAGATTCAACATCGCAACAACTGCCCTCAGCGGACTTTGCTCTGTTGCAGCGGCGCTCACGCTTTGCTGCAGCTGCAGTTCCACATAGCCGTTTGTATACTCCGGCAGTTTCATCGTGCGCTGACCGTCGTAGTAAGTCACCGTATCGCTGCTGTCGGTATAGGTGCGAACCATGGCTGTGTCCTCAAAAAAACGGCCGGCCAGGACATCCAGCTCCGGCAACGCCATTGGCGTCACTTCGCGGGCGGCCGCGTATAAATTCGTGCGATAACCGTAAATCGGGTTGACGCTGCGAAAACCGTAACTTTCCAGAGGGATGGGCTGAATGGCGTAATAGACGCTTTCCTGCGTGACTTCCAATAAAGTATAAAGCACGGACGCACTGCAGACAAGCGGCATCGCATAATAAACCTGAGCTTCCGCATCTTCCAGCAAAACCGTGTTGTCCAGCGCGGCGGACACATAGATCCGGTTGATCACCGGCAGCGGCTCCCGGGCGTCCGCCTGCCAGCGGATCCCCAGACTGTCACAGAACAGATCCAGCGGTGTTGGGGCGGAGAGCATCAGGACTAAACTTGGCTGGTTTGTATTCCATTCTGCCGCACTGACCGTCCGTAATTGTGCGAAATTCAAGTTTGCCACCGTGCGAAAACTGCCATTCAGCACCGTACTCCAGATTGTTTGAAAATAAGCGGAGCTGCTGCGCAGCAATGCCGCTTCTCCGTTGGGTAAATGTGCGATGATACGCGGCGGGACGGCAAAGAAACTCAAATCCAGTTCTTCCGTTTGCTGCCCGCCTTTGGGCTCCGGCACCGCCTTCAAAGTACGGTAAATATCCTGGCTGTTATTCATCAGTGTGACAAACTGCCAAAGCGCCAGACAGACCAACAGGAGAAGCAGCGGTGTTTCAATACTCTTTATCAGTCTCTTCATGGCTTACAGCTCCACTCCGAAATTTTCCGGTTTCGGCAGCCAGATTCGGACGGTAGTACCTAGCCCATATTCACTTTCCAAAGTGATGTGACCGCCATGTCCATCCACGATTTGCCGGGCAATCGAAAGGCCTAGACCGTTGCCGCCTTTTTCCCGGGAACGCGCTTTGTCAACACGGTAAAAACGTTCAAAAATCCGATCCATCGATTCCTTGGGAATCCCGATGCCGGTATCCTGAACAGTGATCTCGTTCCCGTCATCCACCTCGCTCAAAGTCAGATAAATGCTGCCGCGAGCCGGCGTGTAAAGATTGGCATTGGCCAGAATGTTAATCAAAACTTGCTGAATTTTATCCTGCGCCGCATTGACCTTCGCTGCGCCGGTCGGTAAAACCAAAGAGAAATTCTGTTCCTTGGCCGCAAATTGCGGCGCCATCACTTCTGAAACGGCACGAATAATCTCTTTCAAATCCTGCACGAAATAGGGCTCGCGCTTGGAAATACTGTCAAGACGGGTCAAATACAATAAATCATTGACCAGACGTGTCATGCGATCGGTTTCGTTGATCACAACACTCAAAAAGCGCTGCGCCAGTTCCGGTTCCTGTAAAGCTCCGTCTTTTAAAGTCTCGACATAAGTACGTACCGTCGTTAAGGGAGTCCGCAGCTCATGGGAGACATTGGCCACAAAATCCCGGCGCATTTCTTCCAGTTTGTTTTCTTCTGTCATATCAAGCAGCACAATCACGACACCGGAACGTTCATTCGCTCTGGTGGAAAAGGGAGCGGCATGGGAACGCAGGATGACATCCTTGGCATCGGGCGTTTCCACTTTAATCTCTTTGGTTACCGTCTCTCCATTGGCCAAAGCCTGCCGCCAGGCAAAATGATACAATTCGGCCGGCAAGACGTCATCCAAAAGCTGACCGGCCAGATCCGTTGGCAAATGGAACATTTTACAGGCTGCCGGATTGATATGAATGATCTTGCCGGTATGGTCAATCGCGATCACACCTTCCGTCATAAAATTCAGCATGGCTTCCATCTTACTTTTCTCATCGGCGATTTCGGTCAGCGTATCCCGCAAACGCAGGGAAAGACCGTTGAAGGTGCGCCCTAATTCACCGACTTCATCTTCCGATTGAATCGCAATCTGGCTGTTAAAATCACCGGCAGCCATTTCTTTGGCTCTGGAATTCAGTACACGAATCGGTCCTGTGATCGTGCCGGCCATCACCGAAGCCATCATTCCGATCAGCAGCATGGAGCCGAAGGTCGCCATCACCACCATGGAACGCACATGCTGCAAATTACTGGTGATACTGCCGATCCCGCTTTCAACATAGATCATGCCCAATACCGCACTGGTTTCCGGATCGGTGACCGGAAAGGTAAGAATTTTGATATCCTGCCGGCTTTGATCCGGCTTCACATATTTCACATGCATCTCCCGGTTCGTGCCTTCCAGCAACGTTTGATTCAACAGGGAATAATCGACCGAGTTCAGGCAGTTGACGCCGACCGTTTTGGCTACCGGCTTTAAAGAGGTGTCCAGCACCGCCAGCTGAAAACTCTCTGCCTGTCCCTCCGTCTCCGTTGGAGCGGAAGCGCGCACCAAACTGCTGAGATTTGCCTGTAATTCTACCAGAACAACAGCCAGACTGTCTCGCTTGTTTTGCAATTGCTGCAAGGTAGGAAGATCATGATTTTCCTGCTGCTGCAGATCCTCTATCTGCCCGACCAGGGATTTAAAGCTCCGGTCCTGCAACAGAAATTCCCGGGCCGAGAATTGCAGGGGATAGGTCGCCTGCTCCATGGTCCGGGTATGCGTTTCATTATAAAAGCTCTCCAGGCTGATCCATAAGTACAAACCGATAAACATCATCGCCGCCATCATCAATAAAAGCATGATGACCACCATACGGCCCCGGATGGATTTTAACCAATTCATCGATTATTTCCTCTTCTGCTGTTTTTAGCTTACATTCGGGTTAAACAGATAACCGACACCGCGGCGGGTTTCGATATACCGCGGGGAAGAAGGGTCTACTTCCACCTTTTCTCTCAAACGGCGAATGGTCACATCCACGGTTCGTCCGTCACCGAAAAATTCAAAGCCCCAGACTTTTTGCAGCAATTCATCCCGGGAAAACACCCGACCCGGATTCTGGGCAAGAAATTTCAGCAATTCGAACTCTCGCAGGGTCAGATCCAATTTCTTATCATCCCGGCGCGCTTCGACCAAATCCAAATCAATCACCAAACCGCTGTATACCATCAGGTTCAAAGCGCTGGTTCCGTTTATTTGAGCGACTTCGTTCTTATCGAAACGCTTGCTGC
This sequence comes from Negativicutes bacterium, assembly GCA_021372785.1. NCBI lineage: Bacteria > Bacillati > Bacillota > Negativicutes > Negativicutes bacterium. The sequence goes on from JAJFTT010000060.1 coordinate 15,249, forward strand.
GGCGCAGGAAAGCCTTAATGCGTGCCATCAACTCGCGAATGCTGAACGGTTTGGTCATATAATCATCCGCTCCGGCGTCCAAGCCATTGACTAAATCCACTTCATTGTCTTTGGCAGTCAGCATAATAATCGGAATCGTCAGTTCTTTTCGAAGTTTGCGGCAAACACTGATACCATCCAGTTTGGGGAGCATAATATCCAGTAAAATAAGATCCGGCTGATAAAGATACGCTTTTGCCACGGCTTCTTCGCCGTCAAATGCCACTTCAACCTGATAACCATCCTTCTCTAAATTATACTTGATGATTTCAGCAATGGGTCTTTCGTCTTCTACTACCAAAATCTTCTCTGACATCCATTCATCGCCTCCGCCTGAACTGTAAATATATTTATTCGTCAAAGCTGAATCAGTTCCCTTCTCCTGCCGTCCGCTCGATTTAAACCGGAGGCGGTATTGACGATCCCATCTTAAAAAAAACAGCCGGCAGTGTTTAAACTGCCGGCTGTTTGTCTTTTTACGGCAAGTACGGCCAGGGATTGACACGTACACCATTGACAAGGATTTCAAAGTGTAGGTGAGTACCGAAACTGTAGCCGGTGTTGCCTTCAATACCAATGGCATCGCCCTGACGAACCGATTGACCGTAAGAAACCAGGAAGGAACTTAAATGTCCGTAGCGGGTCATATAGCCATTATTGTGATTGATGGTGATGTAATTGCCTAAACCGAAATAATCATAGCCGATGTCGGTAACGACGCCGGAATCGGCCGCCACAATGGTGGCGTAATTGCCGGTGGAAATATCCATGCCGCGGTGATAGCCGTATTCATACCAGCCATAACCGGCGGTAACGGAACCCCATAAAGGCCAGATAAACGTTCCGGTACCCACACCATAGGGTATTTGCGTTCCTTTCAGCACAACCTGAGTCACAGGCTGACTGACAATTGTTTCACCCAAAGAAACTCTCGTCACTTCAATTCCATTCTGACGCGTAATCGCATATTCCGCAACTTTTAAGCCGTAGGATCCTGCTGTCAGCACCTGGCTTTCCGTGACATACATCGCATCGGAATAACGGGTCTCCGTAGTGTAGGGAAGACTGATCTCCTCACGCACGGTTTCATTGGTCACAACGCCAACCATTGGCTCCGCCTGGTTGATGACCAACTGGTCGCCCGGCTTCAGGGTGGCGGCATTGGGATTATTCGCTAAAAGCTCGTCTACCGAAACAGACTGTGCCATCGCGATATCCCAAATAGTATCACCGCTGTTGACGGTCACAACTTCACTGCGAATCGAACCGGAAACCAGTAAATTTGTCGCTTCGTTGACGGTTTTTACCTCCGCAAGATCGACTGTTTCACGGTGAACGGTAACGGTATCGGAAAACTGCGCTTGCAGCGTTTCCACTTCGCCCGAACCCGAGGTATAATAAAGACGTACATTATCCAGGACCTGATTGACATCCGCAGCACTGGCAAGGGCAATTTTTGCTCTGTCTTCTACAAAAATAACGGAAGCCAGCGCTTTGATCGTCATTTTTTGGCTCAAAGCTGCTTTCAGCTCATTGTTTGTGCTGAAACTTTCTCTTTGCATCACCGGATAATAGCTGACAGCCGGATCCGCGACTAAAGAGTAACTCGAGCTGATCCCGCTTTCCGCAAGAACTTCACTGACTAATTTTTGACCGATTTCCGGCGATTGAACCGTGCCAATCACTTCCTGACCGATCATTACCTGATAAGCTGTGCGTGGTATCGCCGCCCCAATCAGGATGACCATAGTCAGCAGCACAGCCATCATCGTTTTGCCGATTCTGCTCCTGCGAACTGCCAGGGTGTTGCTTACCTTTTGCCAAGCCAGCTTACTCTCATTCCAAACCGGAAGTACGATCCTGCTTCTTTCCATTCTCAAATCCGAAATCAAAAGCTCGGGTGAGAGAAGCAGAAACAGCCTGCGCCTGAGTTGACGCAGCCCTTCTCTTAAAAATGTGAGATTCATCCTCAACAGGAGCCGCCTCCTTTTCTGCTCAACATCATACGAGTTCACTCAAGATCGCTGGTCAAAATACTGCTATATTGTAACCTGACTGTAATAAAAAATCAAGTCTCTTGCCTGTCAAATCAGTCCCGGCACATACCATTTATTTCCATACGATTCGGCCGCTGCTTTGCCGTTCAAATAAAGTGAAGCCGGACAGAAGAATGATTTTCTCGATGATTTTAAAAATAAGATGCGGTGAATTAAATGATTTCAACTGTAATTTTATTCGCAAGTAATCCGCCTACCTATTTCTATACAATGTCAGAATCTGTAACATTTAGTTATATCTGTAACTTTGCGTATTGAACGCAGAAACGGGCGGAAAATTAACTCCGGGTTTTATAGACTTCGCTCACGAAGCTGGTGGTTATCATTGTTTTTCGTGCAATTTAGCCGGAGATGCAATTAAAACCATAAAAATTAAGCTATATATTGTTTTATGAATTT
>JAJFTT010000061.1 GCA_021372785.1 Negativicutes bacterium
ACGCTTTGGAATACAGTGCCATGTTTGGTTTAACGGTCGCCAGCCATTTGGAGGATCCGGTTTTAACCGAAGGCGGTGTGATGCATCACGGTGCGGTTTCCACCCGTTTGGGACTGCGCGGGATTCCTACCGCAGCCGAAGAGGTCATGGCTTACCGGGATTTGCAGCTGGCAAAATTGGTGAACGGACGGATCCATCTTTGCCATCTCTCCGCGGCGAATTCGGTCCGTCTGCTGCGGCAGGCCAAAGAAGACGGCATCAAAGCCAGCGGTGAGGTCACGGTTCACCATTTGATTCTGACCGATGAGATCGTAGCGCAATCCGATTACGACAGCAATACAAAAATCAATCCGCCGCTGCGCTCCGCAGCAGACCGTCAGGCTTTGATCGAAGGCCTCAGAGACGGTATTATCACCGCTATTGTGACGGACCATGCGCCGCATCATTTGGATGATAAAAGAATGGAATTCGACTCTGCAGCCTTCGGTATTTCCGGTTTGGATACGGCAGTGGCTTTGGTCATGGATCGCTTGGTAGCAACCGGACTGCTCCCGCTGCAGACCGTGATCAAAGCCTTCACCAGCGGCCCGGCAGCGATTTACAATCTGCCGGACCATCGTCTGAGCCTTGGCAGCAGCGCCAATATCACGGTAATTGATCCGCAGGAGATACGTACGGTCGAACCGGAAACGTTTGTCTCCAAAGGTAAAAATACACCTTACGGCGGTTGGCGGTTAAAAGGCTGGCCGGTCTGTACCATTGTGGAGGGAGAAATTCGCTACAGAAGGGGAGTCGAAGTTTAATGGACGGAAAACTGGTATTAACCAATGGCCTTTCATTTGACGGAAAGCTGCACGGCGCCTGCCAGACCGCGATGGGCGAGGTCGTTTTTACGACCGGCATGACCGGCTACTGGGAGACACTCACCGACCCTTCTTATGCCGGTCAGCTGGTCACCATGACTTATCCCCTGCAGGGCAATTACGGCGTCAATCCCCTGAAGGCAGAATCGGAGCATGTTTGGTGCAAAGGTCTGATCGTCAGAGAATTGTGCGACTTTCCCAACCATTTTTTAATGCAGGGCAGCTTGGAACATTTTTTAATCGAGCAGCAGATCACGGTGATCAGCGAACTGGATACCAGGGCATTGGTGCGCCTGTTGCGCAGCTATGGTGTGATGGATGGCATTATCGTGCCGGTTACCGTTTCAGAACAGGATGCCTTAGTGATGCTGAAGGGCATGGCGCATCCCGATTATGTCAAGCAGGTCGCCTGCAAAGAGATTCACCGCATCAAAGGCAGCGGCACGCGGGTGGCGCTGATCGATTTTGGCGCCAAGTCGAATATTATTCGCAAATTGCAGGCTCTGGATTGTGACATTACTGTTTTTCCGCCGGACTCTACCGCGACCCAGGTCATGGCGGAGCAGCCGGACGGGGTTTTGCTTTCCAATGGACCCGGCGCTCCCGAAGTGCAGGTTTCCGCCATCGCCCTGGTCCGTGATCTGGCCGGACGGATTCCAATTGTGGGCATCTGTCTGGGTCATCAGATCATCGCTTTGGCCATGGGGGCAGCCACCTATAAGCTGCCGTTCGGTCACCGGGGTGGCAATCATCCGGTCAAGGATTTAGCGAGCGGACAAGTCCGCATGACCTCGCAGAATCACGGTTATGCAGTGGATTTAGCCAGCGTCCAGCATACACAACTGGAAGTCACCCATATTCAACTGAATGATAATACGGTGGAAGGGTTACGTCATAAGACGCTGCCGATCTGGTCGGTTCAGTATCATCCGGAGGGGTCACCCGGTCCGCTGGATTCATCCAGCCTCTTCGGTTCTTTCCTCAAAACGTTCCAAAGAAAGAAGGGGCGCTAAATGCCAAGGAAATCGTACCTGAAAAAAATCCTGGTCATCGGTTCCGGTCCGATTATCATCGGTCAGGCGGCGGAGTTCGATTATGCCGGCACCCAAGCCTGTCGTGTTCTGCGCGAGGAGGGCGTGCAGGTCATTCTGGTCAATTCCAACCCGGCAACCATTATGACCGACAAAGAAATGGCGTACCAGACCTATCTGGAGCCGATTTCACCGGAAATTGTCACAAAAATCATCGAAAAAGAGCGTCCGGATGGCATTCTGCCTACGCTGGGTGGTCAGGTCGGCTTGAATATGGCGTTGTCTTTAGGGCAAAAAGGGATTTTGGAGCAATATAATGTGGAATTATTGGGGACACCGCTGGATTCCATCGAACGTTCGGAAGATCGGCAGCTGTTTAAAGATGCCATGGAAAGCATTGGTGAACCGGTGCTGGAAAGCTATACGGTCAACGATCTGCCCAGCGCCATTCCCTTTGCCCAAAAAATCGGTTATCCGATTATCGTCCGGCCTGCGTTTACTTTGGGAGGCACCGGCGGAGGCTTCTGCAACAACGAGCAGGAACTCTGTGAGCTGCTGCCCATCGGGTTACGTATGAGTCCCATCAATCAATGCCTGATTGAAAAATCCCTGAAAGGCTGGAAAGAAATCGAGTTTGAAGTGATGCGCGATGCGAAAGACAATTGCATCGCCATCTGCTCCATGGAAAATTTTGATCCGTTAGGCGTCCACACCGGAGACTCGATTGTGGTAGCGCCAACGCAAACGCTCGATGACAGCGATTATCAGATGATGCGTACCGCTTCCCTCAACATCATTCGCAATTTGGGAATCGAAGGCGGCTGCAATGTTCAGTTTGCCTTGGATCCCTACAGCCAGCAATACTATGTCATTGAAGTAAACCCCCGGGTCAGCCGCTCCTCCGCTCTGGCTTCCAAAGCGACCGGTTATCCGATTGCCCGTATTGCCAGCCTGATCGCTCTGGGTTATACCCTTGATGAAATCGTGAACCCGGTAACCGGACGCACCAGCGCTTGCTTTGAACCGACCATCGACTATATCGTAGTGAAGGTTCCGCGCTTTCCCTTTGATAAATTCCGGGTTGCCAACCGTCAGCTGAATACACAGATGAAATCCACCGGAGAGGTCATGGCCATCGGCCGTACATTGCCGGAAGCATTACAAAAGGCTGTGCGTTCTCTGGAGCAGGGTTATGCCGCGGTTTGGACAGCGGAGAGCGCGCTGCTCAGTGAGGAAGAACTGATCCGTCAGATCACCTATGCGGATGACTTGCGTTTATTTCATCTCATGGAAGCGCTGCGCCGCGGTCTGTCGCCGGAGAAACTTTATGAAATCAGCCGCATCGACCCCTGGTTTTTGCATCAATTGCAGCGCATCCCGGCGATGGAACAGCGTCTGCAGTCGGAACCTTTTGGCAGGGAATTGCTGCGTGACTCAAAACGGCTTGGCTTTGCCGACAGTGAAATTGCTCGTCAGAGCCGGCAGACGATAAAAGCAGTCTACGAGCTGCGCATCAGCGAGAAAATAGAACGAACCTATAAATTGGTTGATACCTGCGCCGGTGAGTTTGAATCGGATACGCCTTATTATTATGCCACCTTCGAACAGGAAGACGAAGCGCAGCCGTTAATAGGCAAAAAGGCAGTTGTGATCGGTTCCGGTCCAATCCGCATCGGTCAGGGCGTTGAATTCGATTACTGTTCCGTACATGCCCTGCAGGCGCTGGAGCAGGCCGGTTATCGCTCCATCATGATCAATAACAATCCGGAAACCGTTTCCACCGATTTCAATGTTTCCGATCGTCTCTATTTTGAACCTTTGATGGAGGAAGAAGTCCTGGAGATCCTGAGGAAAGAAAAACCGCAAGGGGTACTGGTGCAATTTGGCGGGCAGACTGCCATCAATTTAGCCCGCTGCATCGATGAAAGCGGTATTCCGATCTTAGGCTCGCAGCTGGATGCCATCGATTTGGCAGAAGACAGAGAGCGATTTGATGACCTGCTGGAGAGCCTGCACTTAGCGCGTCCGGCAGGTAAGGCGGTTCGCTCCTTTGCAGAAGCAAAGAACGCCGTGCAGGAACTCGGTTTTCCGGTTCTGGTTCGTCCTTCCTATGTGCTGGGCGGACGCGGTATGGAAATCTGTTATTCGGTCAATGAGTTGGAAGGCTATCTGCAGGAAGCCGTCCGCATTTCTCCCGATCATCCTGTGCTGATCGACCGCTATATTTTAGGCCAGGAATTGGAAGTCGATGCAATTGCCGACGGAGAAACGGTCCTGATTGGCGGAATCATGGAGCATGTCGAACGTGCCGGAGTGCATTCCGGCGATTCGATTGCAGTCTATCCCTGGTATCATATCGATCCTTGGGTGATCGAAGAAATCTGCGAAGCCACCACAAAAATGGCCCTGGCGCTGCGGGTGAAAGGTTTGATCAATGTCCAGTTTGTGCGTCAGGGACAGAACTTATATATCATTGAGGTCAATCCCCGTTCCAGCCGAACCGTTCCCTTCCTTTCCAAGGTGGCAAATTTGCCCATGGTGCAGATTGCCACCCGGGTCGCTTTGGGGCAGAGCATCAAAGAGCAGGGATATCCGGACGGATTGTGGGCTGCCGGTGATTTCTATGCAGCCAAAGCACCGGTCTTCAGCTGGGCAAAGCTGCGCGGCGTGGAAATTGGCTTAGGTCCGGAAATGAAAAGCACAGGGGAAGTGATCGGTCTGGGTCAAAACAAAGACGAAGCCTTGGCGCGTGCTTTCTGGGCGGCGGGCTGGAAACCTGCCGAACAAAAAGTTTTATTGGCAACCATAGCCGACCGCGATAAAAAGGAAGCGATCCCGCTGATCAAGCAATTTTGGCGGGCCGGTTATAAAGTATATGCCACCAGCAAAACTGCGGAAGCGCTGCAGCAGGCAGGCGTGAAGGTTGAAGAAGTCGCCAAAATCGGCGGCAAAGAACGGACGGTGCTGGATGTGATTGCGGAGGGTAAAATTGATTTTGTCATCAACACCGTCACCTTGGGTAAACTGCCGGAACGGGACGGTTTTATCATTCGCCGTTCTGCGGTGGAGCATGACTGCCGCTATTTTACTTCTCTGGATACTTTGCTCGCCTATTGGCGCTGTCTCAGCTATCTGCAAAACACGGAACACCTGAAACCCGTTAGTTTACAGGAGTATCTCCATGAAAAATAAAGCGCAGAACAAAGCGGCACTGGTGATAGAAAATCAACATCTGAAAGGCAGCTATTGGCTGCTGACCCTGGCGGAAAAAAGCCTGGTTGGTTTGATGCAGCCGGGTCAGTTTGTGAATATCAGACTGAACGGTCTAAATGATCCTCTGCTGCGGCGCCCGATGAGCATACATGCATTCGATATTGAGACCGGACGGTTTAAGGTGCTGTACCAGGTGGTCGGGCGAGGGACCGAAGCCTTAACCGGTATCAAAGCCGGAGAAAGTTTACAGATCTTAGCTCCTTTAGGCAACGGCTTCCCTGATCCGGCTGAACCGCCAGACAATGGTCAGCAGATTGCTTTGATTGCCGGCGGCATAGGTATTGCGCCGCTTTATGCTTTGGCAGAGGATTTGCTGAGAAAAGGGTATTGCCTCACTGTCTATTACGGCAGCCGCAGCCGAGTGGACTTCTTGGTTTTAGAGGAATTCCAGCAGCTTGGCGTGAAACTGGAACTGGCGACCGAAGACGGCAGCTGCGGTAAGCAAGGGTATGTGACAACAGAACTAAGAGAAAACCTGCTGCGAAAGCAGACAAAAGCGGTTTATGCCTGCGGTCCGATGGCGATGCTGAAAGCCTTAAAAAAGGAAACGCTAGGCATGGCAATACCGGTTTGGCTGTCGCTGGAAGCGCATATGGCCTGCGGTCTGGGCGCCTGTCTTGGCTGCACCGTTCGCTTAAAGACTGCGGCTGGCGGCTGGCGTTATGCTTTGATCTGCCAGGAAGGTCCTGCCATAGCGGCGGAAGAGGTGGAATTTGATGAATAAGCAGGTAGATTTGAGCGTAGACATAGCCGGAATTCACTTTCGGACCCCGATTACCACAGCATCCGGCACGTTCGGCTTCGGTCAGGAATATGCCGCTCTGACCGATTTGCATCAGCTGGGAGCGATCACCGTGAAAGGCATCACCCCGGAACCTCGCCAGGGCAACCCCGGCCAGCGCTTAATTGAGACACCTGCCGGCCTGATCAACTCAGTCGGCTTGATGAATCCCGGGGTAGAAGCCTTTTTAAGCGACGACTTGCCCTGGCTGCTGCAGCAGGATGTGCCTTTGATCGTGAATATCAATGGAAAAACAGCGGAGGAATACGGCGAGATGGCAGCCCGTTTGGATCAAGTGGCAGGGATTGCCGCTTTGGAAGTCAATATCTCCTGCCCGAATGTCAAAGAAGGAGGCATGGCCTTCGGAATCAAACCGGAAACCGCCGCGGCGGCGGTTAGGGCCGCCCGCCAGCACACCAACCTGCCCTTGATCGTTAAATTATCGCCCAATGTCACCGATATCGCCTTGATGGCAAAAGTAGTGGAGGCGGAGGGGGCGGATGTGATTTCTTTGATCAATACCATCCTGGCTATGGTAATTGATCTCAAACAACGCAAACCGGTCTTAGCCAATACGTTTGGCGGCTTATCCGGTCCGGCGATCCGGCCGATTGCCTTGCGGATGGTTTATCAGGTATATCAGGCAGTCCGTCTGCCGATCATCGGCATGGGTGGGATCATGACTGCCGAAGATGCACTCAGCTTTCTGATGGCGGGCGCAAGCGTAATTGCTTTGGGTACGGCAAATTTTGTGGAACCGGACAGTATCGGCCAAGTAGCAGCCGGTCTGACGGCGTGGTGCCAAAAAGAGAAGGTGAGTGCGATCAGAGAAATCATCGGCTGTGCGCACAGATAATTCGGCATGGAAGGGAACAACCGGTCAGACGGAGCAGGGTCAGCCGCCGGCCGGTTTTTTTATGTTGAAAATGTTGGTATTCGATCTTTCTCTGGCGCAGCGCTTCGGCTGATTCGCCAGTCTGTATAGAAGGAATCTTTTCTGATTTCTAGAACAATAACAAGAGACGGGAGGCGGTGCGCTTGACATTACAGCCAAAACAGATTTTAGAACGATTGCTGGCAGCCGGATACGATGCTTATTATGTGGGCGGCTGTGTCAGAGACCGGCTGCTGGGAATGACTGCCTCCGATATCGATTTGGCCACCTCCGCCATGCCATCCCAGATCGCCGCGCTGTTTCCGGATGCCAAACTCAATGCGGTGGGGAAACAATACGGTGTTTTGTTGGTTGATGGAACGGAAGTGGCCACTTTTCGGGGCGAAGCCTATTTGGATCCCGGTAAACCATTGGTCTATGCAGTCAGCAATTTTACCGCTGACGCTGCCCGGCGTGATTTTACGATCAACGCCATTGCAATGGACATCAACGAGAATCTGCTGGATCCGTTTGGCGGCCGGCAGGATATTCTCAATCGCCAAATCCGGGCGGTAGGTAAAGCCAAACGGCGTTTTGAGGAAGATCCTATCCGCATTTTACGGGCCGTCACTTTTGCCGCCCGTTTTGATTTCAGCCTGGAAGCAGAAACCAAAGCAGCCATGATGCAATCTGCCGATTTGCTGGATGGTGTAGCACAGGAACGCATCGGCAAAGAACTTCACAAAATGGTGCGAAAAAGAGTCCTGGCCAAAGGTCTGACTATGCTGGCGGATTGTCAGTTACTGGATAAGGTTCTGCCGCAAATCTGTCATCTGGGAAGCGTGGCGCAAAATCCGGCTTATCACCACTTGAATGCCTGGGACCATACGCTGGCTGTGCTGACTTATGTGGAAACAAAAATTCCCCAGGATGATGTTCTGACTTGGGCGGCGATGTTTCACGACTGCGCCAAAGGGCTGCCGGGTATTCGCTCCGTCGATCCGTTCAATAGTCTGCCCAGCGATCATGGTCATGAACGGATGGGCTGTCGAATTTGTGAGCAGTCGATGCTCGGTTGGGAAGTAGCGAAAACAACCCGCCGCCAGGTGAGTAAACTGATTGCCTGGCATATGAGCCTGCCCCTGGAGCTGACACCGCAGGCGGTGACCGATTATTTGAATCATCTGGCCGTTGAATTCAGTAATATTACGGAACTGAGTGCTTTTCTACGGCAGCTCTATCTGTTTAAAACGGCCGATATCATGGGCAAAAACCCGGAACAATGCATCAGCAGATTAACGGAATTGGATGCGGTCTGGCAAATGATCGAACATGCTCTCGCGATTATTCCGTTCTATTTGGCCCAAGCCGGAATTCATGGCGACGGCAGATCAGAAAAAGGGCCTGCTTTGGGTTTGAAATTACGCCAAATGCTGACCGCAGCGCAGAACGAAGCCCTGACTCGCTGGTGATTTTTCGGTTATAAAGCAAAGCAAGCCAAAAAAACCTGGTGAGGGAATGCAGAGAGAAATCACTGCCCGCATCCGGCAGTCATGGATAAGGAGTCGGGCATAAAATCAATGGAGGTGGAATTGCTATGAACCAGATTTTTCCTTTTTTGATCGACGCCAAAGACGTTCCGGTCAGCGCTCATGTTGAAAAAGCGATTGCAACTTGTCTTGTGCACAGCCGGGTGTTTGCTAATACCATTCCCAGAGAAAAGCTGGCAGGGGAAACCTTGCTGACACTCACCCAGGTGCGCTGGCCGATCTTATTGAAGCGCGTCTTTGATCAGGATCGGGCTTATTTGTTTGATCTGCTCGATATTATGGGGGAACAGCTGCAGTTAGCGGTTTCACCCTCCAGGTCGCTCGATACCACTTTGTCGCAGATCAATCAGGGAGATACTTACGAGAGCGATTTGCTGCAAATTGCGGATCATCTCCTGACTCCGTATCCGCCGAAATATCCCAGTCATTTGGTTACGGCCGCCTTTGGTTTACCGGCTGTTCTTGGCAAGGAACGCGCGCTGGAAGTACAGGATTGGGGTGTTTTGCTGACCGGAATGCAAAACGAAGCCATACTGCAGGAAAAAGAGACACTGGAAACCTGGGTGAAAAATTACCGTGCGGAAGATTTTAAAATCGATCAAATGCTGCAGGCGATCAAAGAAAAGTCTCTGCTGCGCACGGAATTTCTGATCCGGCAGCGTGACAAAGCCTTACTGCTGCTGAAGGAAGAAATCGAATCATTGAAACCGGAAATCGAGCAACGGCTCAGTCAATTGAATTCACAGTATCAGGTAACGACCGATCAGAGCCACGAAATGAAGCTGCGTATGGATGCGCTGCAACAGGAAATGCTGCAGCTGCAAAGCAGTCTGGAGCGTTATCGCCAGCTGCAAAGTCCGATGCAAGATTATTATGCGGTGCAATTGAGCAACAGAAAAGAAGAATTTGCCCGCATGGAGGAACTGCTGCATCAGCAGGAAACCGGCTGGATGGATGAATTATCGGCGCAGTCCTATATCACCAGACGTCCTTTGGAAATGATGCAGGAGCAACTGAAGGAAGCGGAACTACAGTGGAAAGCCACGCTTTCCCGGCAGAAAACACTGGAGCAAGCCTTGATTGCCACTTTGCAGGAAGAACAGCTGAAAGTACAGGCTGCCGCTAAGGATTTGATTGAGCGCAGTTTCGTGGTTGGCGCGAATTTACCGGATGAAGTCAATTTGGAACTGCCTTTTATCGTAGCCAAAGCCGGCACACTTTATCAGAACAGTTATTATGTCTTGGCGCCGGGGCGTTTGAAAGGCAGGAATCAATTCACCGGTTTCCTGACCTCTTTATTCAACCGCTTGAATATTCCTTATCTTTGCCGTGATAAAGCCTGGGAAGCGATGGCCAATGCGTTGGAAATCTATCTGAATCGGGTGGATGTCCCGGCAAAACTGTTGCGTATGGTGGAAGAGCATAACCTGCTGGAAAATAAGGACTTTTGGATGGAAGCAATTGAAGGAGTCAATGAATTGGAAGCGCTCGCTTTGCTTTCGGTGAAGGATAGTGAAAACCTAAAAGAAGCCGTCGTGAAGAATTGGGGCGGCAGAGGAGCGGAGAAGTAGAGTGCGAAGCGGACTGCGCTCAGGATTGGCATGGCAGGCTGGCTGACTGCGGACCGGCAGGAGGGACAGCAGAGCAAAACATCCGGCGGCTCAGCAGCTTACGGCCGGCAACCCTGACAATTCTGAAAATTCGAAAGACAGCGCCGGCGGTGAGAGGGATAGAGCAAGACCAGCGCCCGGCAACTGTAGAGTAGAATAGAAAAAATGGAAATGAAGAGGAGATTCGCATGACATTTTTACAAAAGTCCTTACGAGTAGGTTCACTGCAGTTAAAAAATCGTTTGGTTATGCCGCCGATGGCAACCGCAAAAGCGGATGCGGATGGTAAAGTCAATCAGGCAATCCTGGATTATTATGAGGAAAAAACCAAAGGAGGTTACCTTGCCCTTGTGATTATCGAACACAGCTTCATCTCTCTGCAGGGAAAAGCCAGTCAGTATCAGCTTTCTGTTGCTGAAGATGAGGTTGTAGCGAATCTGAAAAAATTGGCGGAAGTCATTCACCAGAACGGCAGCAAGTGTGTGATGCAGATCAACCATGCCGGCAGCACAGCAGCAAAGGAAGTAACCGGTACAGTCGTTGTCGGTCCTTCTGCGGTTCTGCATCCGCGCGGTGGCAGTGAACTTCCGCACGAACTGGATCGGGCGGAAATCGGGCAAATTGTGCTGGACTTCCAAAACGCTGCCAAACGGGTGAAAGAAGCAGGTTTTGACGGGGTTGAGATCCATGCGGCGCACGGTTATCTGCTTAATCAGTTTTATTCTCCGCTCTGCAATCAACGGACGGATGAATTCGGCGGAGCGCTGCAGAATCGCATTCGCTTTCATCTAATGGTGATTGCTGCGGTCCGGCAAGCAGTCGGGGAGGATTTCCCGATTTTTCTGCGGCTTGGTGCAACCGATTATAAAAGTGGCGGCGCCACCATCGAAGACAGTTTAATTGCAGCGCGCGAATTTGAAAAGGCAGGAGTTGATCTCTTGGATATTTCCGGGGGCTTGTGCGGTTATCAAATTCCCGGCGGCACGAATGAACAGGGCTTTTTCGCTCCGCTCAGCGAAGCCATCAAGCAAGTGGTTGCCATACCGGTCATTCTTACCGGAGGAATTACCGAAGCGGCGGCAGCCGAACAGCTGCTGGCTACCCGAAAAGCCGATTTAATCGGCGTCGGCAGGGCAATCCTGCGTGATTCCGATTGGGCCAGGCGCGCGTTCCAGGCGGACTGTTCCAGGGGGACGGGGGTATTGGCACAAAAGTAAAGAACGAAAAACAATCAAGAGGAGGCGAAACATTGAAGCACTCTACTCTTAAGGAAAAAGACATTAGATACTCTCATCTTCTTTTGATGCTTGCTGCAGTTCCAATCCTTTTTTTAATTATTGGCCTTGGTTATGCGGTTAATTTCACCAGGATCGGAGAAATAATAGAAGGTTTCGCCAACATCATTCTGTCGCCTACCATTTTACTTACTGATTTTATCAAGGTTGGCGGGATTGCTGCCGCTTTTATAAACGTTGGTCTGGTAGGACTGTTGAATTTGCTGATAATGCGGCATTACCGTATAAAGATCAACGGTGTCTGGATAGCCGCTTTTTTTACAGCGATTGGTTTCTCTTTTTTTGGTAAAAATTTATATAATATCCTGCCAATTTACCTCGGCGGCTTTCTCTACACGCTCTATCAGAAAAATTCTTTCAAAGATATTTTTGCTATTGTGATGTTTGGTACAGCATTGGCACCATTCATCAGTGAAATAAGCTTTTCCGGTTTGCTGCCGGCCGGTCCTGCGATCGCAGTTGCCATGCTGGCAGGCGTATTTATCGGTTTTGTGCTTGTACCTTTATCCTCTCATATGCTGAGATTTCACGATGGTTATAATCTCTATAATATTGGTTTTACTTCAGGGATTATCGGCACTGTTTTAACGAGTGTTCTGAGGAATTTCGGTGTGAACGTTCAACCGGTTTATATTGTCTCGGAGCAAAATTACCCGATCATTTTAGGGATCCTGCTGTTGATTTTTACTACGCTTATGGCGGCGGGTCTTTGGATCAATCATCGTGCCGTCAAAGATTATCCGAAGATATTTGCTTATCAAGGCAGACTGATTACAGATTTCACGCACTTGGTCGGTTATGGTACAACCTTTGTTAATATGTCTATGCTTGGTTTTATCAGCTTGCTTTATGTTCTTTTAATTGGCGGAACCGTGAATGGACCTGTTTTGGCCGGAATTTTTACGGTTGTAGGCTTTGGCGCCTTCGGTAAACACCTGAAAAATTGTTGGCCTGTGATGGCAGGTGTGATCATGACCGCTTTGTTTTTTGGTTTTGAGCTTTCTGCAACCAATATTGTGATTTCCGTTCTTTTTTCTACAACCTTGGCTCCGATAGCAGGAACTTATGGCCCCGTCATTGGCTTTCTTGCCGGAATTCTGCATATGATTTTGGTTACCAATGTCGGTGTGATTCATGGCGGGATTAATCTCTACAACAATGGATTTTCGGGTGGTTTGGTAGCCGGAATTTTGGTTCCGGTTGTAGATGCTTTTAAAAAGGAGTGAGCCGGGTATGCAGCATGAAGCAAAGAAAATTACACGGATCGTCGATGAACTACTGACGTTGTTATTGCTGAATGAATCGAACGAGATCGATATCAAGATACAAAAACAGAACCAGGAAACGGAGATCACCATGATCCAGCATCAGTACTCTCATGATCAGCGTTTGATCGAGCAATTGAGATTTAACTTGAATGCACCGCGGCAAAAGGAAGTGGAAGGTTATTATTGGCAACTGGCCGGTGAAAATGCCAGCAGCGACGGGCTTTATCTGGTCGGTACGATGGTTGACCAGGCCACTGTAGAAGAAAGAGGAGAAGACCTTTTTATTCATTTAGTCAGAAAAGCATAAGTAGGTTTCTTTTCAAGCGCAATCAGGCTGCAGTCAAAAGGGTTACAGCCGGAATTAAAAAAAAGAGAACCGTTCTTGTGTTTTCATCAGAAATATTCTTGGCCTCAGCATCCATTCTATTTCCCTTTTATAGAAACTTCAACCGCTGAAACATCAATGATTAGGAATACACGGCTATGACTGGTCAAGCAACCGGATCAAAAGCAGAACAATTATTTTTTAGTGTGAATTTCTTAAAAAAAAAAATAAAGGCG
Source organism: Negativicutes bacterium (assembly GCA_021372785.1). Classification (NCBI taxonomy): domain Bacteria; kingdom Bacillati; phylum Bacillota; class Negativicutes; species Negativicutes bacterium. The sequence continues at coordinate 13,107 of JAJFTT010000061.1, forward strand.
GACTATTGACAGGCAGATCAGCATGTGCTAATATAATGGCAATCAGGAATGATTATGATATTGTAATAATTACTAAATTTGTAATTCTCTGAAGGGAAGCCGGAGCATGAATCTGCCATACGAACAAATTGCCTCTGAACTCGTCAGGCACAGCTTAAAACCGTCTCATCAGAGAGTAAAAATCTACGAATATCTTGCGCAGCATTTTGTCCATCCCAATGCTGATCAAGTCTATGACGCACTGAAAAAGGAAATGCCAACTTTATCGAGATCAACCGTCTACAGCACTTTAAAAGCTTTTGTCCAAGCCGGATTGCTGCGGGAGATCACCATCGAAGAGAATGAAATCAGATATGAGTTTAATCTGCAGGATCATGGTCATTTTAAATGCCGGCAATGCGGTGGCATTTATGACTTCGCGATTGATTTGCAGGGTTTTGCCTCCGATCATCTCAGCGGATTTCAAATTACAAATCGAAATGTTTATTTTCAGGGCATTTGCAAGGCTTGTTTGGCTGCCTCGTCGCAGGCAAAACAGCCAAAATAATTGCTCGCCTCATTCAATCGACAGTGTTACTGAAACAAGCCGGGATAGCGATCGGTGTCTAAGCGATCGGTATATATTGGAAAGCATTCCTGCTTTCTTAATATAAATAGGAAAAGAAAAGGAAGGTATGAGCATGAAAAAGTACACCTGTTCAGTTTGCGGTTATGTTTACGATGAAGCAGCAGGAGACCCCGACAGCAGCGTGGCTCCCGGTACCAAATGGGAAGATCTTCCAACTGATTGGATTTGTCCGGTCTGCGGTGCAGACAAAGAAATGTTTGAAGCGGAATAGTCTTTGCCGAACTAAAATTCAGGTTTGACCCTCTCTCGAACTTGTTGTGATCTTACGACAATATGGAATCAATATAAAATGAAAGTGA
>JAJFTT010000062.1 GCA_021372785.1 Negativicutes bacterium
TCCGTGTGTTTAAACGTTGTGAATCCATACGAAACGTAAAGGTAGGGAATGGTCTTGACCATTCCGCGTAACCCCCGTTGCCTGACCCGTGCAGCCGTTTGCTTATCAGGCGGATTGATGCGTGCTGTTGCGGAACGGTCAAGACCGTTCCCTACAATTTGCCCAATGTGCTTGACCGTTTTTGCCCTGTGTTTTCACGTTTGATAAATACCATTACAGATTAATTATGAACATTGTGTAAGGGTAGGGAATGGTCTTGACCATTCCGCGTAACCCCGTGCCATGTGTTTAAACGTTGTGAATCCATACGAAACGTAAGGGTAGGGAATGGTCTTGACCATTCCGCGTAACTCCCGTAACCCCGTTCACCCTTATGTCTCATGCGCCCATATTGTAAAACGCCGGAATTGTCTGCTTTTGGCGGCACAATTCCGGCGCTTCTTTTACTGTTTTGCTGCTTGTAAAAAGGAAACAAATAACGGATGCGGCCGATTGGGACGCGACTTAAATTCGGGATGGTACTGCACCCCCACAAACCAGGGATGCTGCTGCCGATCCAATTCAACCACCTCCACCAAACGCATATCCGGCGAAGTACCTGCAATCTGCAGTCCGGCTTCCTGCAGCGACTGGCGGTAAAGATTGTTGAATTCATACCGATGGCGATGCCGTTCCGAAATATCAGCCTTGCCATAGGCGGAATAGCTGATGCTGTCTTCTTGCAGACGGCAGGGGTAGGCTCCCAAACGCATGGTGCCGCCTTTATCCGTCAGATTTTTCTGCTCCGGCATCAAGTCGAGTACGGGATGGGTTGTTTTGTCTCCCCGTTCCTCGTCAAATTCCGAGGAAGAAGCATCCTGCCAGCCCAACCGCCGGCGGGCAAAAGCCATGACCCCAACCTGCATGCCGAGACAAAGGCCAAAATAAGGGATTTTTTCCCGCATGGCATATTGGGCGGCTGCGATCATCCCTTCAATGCCGCGCCAGCCGAAACCGCCCGGGACCAGAATACCGTTACAGCCCGCCAGATACTCCGCCTGGTTTTGTTCGTTTAACTCTTCCGCATTGATCCAGCGCACCTTTACATGCACATTATTGGCGATAGCGGCATGATGCAGGGCTTCGATCACAGACAAATAGGCATCGTGCAAACTGACATACTTCCCCACCAGAGCAATTTCCACGGTTTTCCCGGCGGGACGGTTGATTTTTGCCGTCAAAGCATCCCAGTCTGCGATATCGAGAGGGCGTGATGGCAGCTGTAAATGCGCCAAGACCAGATCATCCAAATGCTGATCGGCCAGATGACGTGGAATCTCATAAATACTATCCATGTCTTTACAGAGGATTACCGCTGCTTTTTCAACATCGCAGAACAGAGCGAGCTTTTCTTTCATCTCGTTGGTCATTTCATAGGCGGAACGGCAGACCAGAATATCCGGCTGAATGCCGATCCCGCGCAGTTCTTTGACACTGTGCTGGGTCGGTTTGGTTTTCAGTTCGCAGGTTTTGTCTAAATAAGGCAGCAGCGTGACATGAATAAAAAGCACATTGCTGCGGCCATAAGTGCTGCGCATTTGCCGGATGGCTTCCAAAAAAGGCAGGCTTTCGATATCCCCCACCGTGCCGCCGATTTCGGTGATCACCACATCGGCCTGATTCCAGGCAGCCGCCGCCAGAATGCGCTGTTTGATTTCGTTGGTGATATGCGGGATGACCTGCACGGTTTCCCCCAAATAATCGCCACGACGTTCTTTTTGGATAACCGCGTGGTAAACCTGTCCGCTGGTAAAATTATTGGCTCTGCTCAAAATTTCATCGGTGAAACGCTCATAATGTCCCAAATCCAGATCGGTTTCCGCTCCGTCTTCGGTGACGAAGACTTCGCCGTGTTGGTTTGGGCTCATGGTACCGGGGTCGATATTGATATAGGGATCGAATTTTTGCAGTGTGACACGAATGCCTCTGCTTTTCAGTAATGTACCCAAAGCGGCTGCGGTAATTCCTTTACCCAGACTGGAAACAACACCGCCTGTGATGAAGATAAATTTAGTCATTTGCCATTCCTCCTAAAAACTGCAGTCGGAGGGAACAAAACAGAAAAAGACTGACCTTGGGAAGGTCAGTCTCTTCAGCACCTTTTTCAAGCGCCCTTTATATCATAGCAAAAATCAACCTGTTGTCAAGTATTTTGTTATCAAAGCCGCCAAAAAATTTTAGAATTCCGGTGGCTCGATGATTTCGCCTTCCTCTTCTTCTTCGTCTTCGTCGTTATCCGCTTCGTCATCCCAGATATAGTCTTCGGCTTTGGGCTGATAATGCTTCTCGGAGGGCAGCAGATCGGGGTCGTGCTTTTTCGGCGCTTCCCCCTTCCAATCGCGCAGGCCCCAGAGACCGTTCCCTTTGAAGGAAAAGCGGGAATCCAGATTGAGGGCGGTATAAATACGCGACATCGCACGGGCTGTATCCGCTGTTGAAATTCCTTTGACAGCAATGACCTGAGCCATCAGCTCACGGCTGGTCATCGTGACGCCGTTTTGCAGCAGCTGAAAGGCTATATCCGTTTCGCTTAGGTTTTTATTGGGATTTTTAGCTGACATGTCCAACACCTCTCGAGTTAATCAGATCTGTTTTGAATTTGTAACTGCACCAATATACCGTATTCGAGAGCGGAACGCAATAGTAAAATACCAGAAAATGTGAATTAATTTTAGAGAATTTTGAATAAAAAATAACAGGCTTTGCTGAAAACATTGGATCCGGATCAATGTTTTGGCAAAGCCTGTCTTGTCCCGAAAATCAGTTGTTTTTGTTCGGCCGGACTAAACGCCTTTTTTCCTGAGTTGGATCAGCATATCGGCGGTCATGCTGGCCAAATCATACTTCGGAGCCCAGCCCCAATCCGCTCTGGCGACACTGTCGTCAATGCTGTTCGGCCAGGAATCGGCGATGGCCTGGCGAATGGGATCGACATCATAAGACATCTTGAATTCCGGGATGTGTTTGCGGATTTCGGCAGCGATCTGCTCCGGTTCGAAGGACATCGCCGTAATGTTATAGGCATTGCGATGGGTCAATTTGGCGGGATCCGCCTCGATCAGGGTCATGATGCCATTCAAGGCATCGGGCATATACATCATATCCATATAAGTGCCGGCTCCGATATAACTGACATAAGCTTTTTTGCGCAGGGCTTCGTAATAAATATCCACGGCATAGTCCGTTGTGCCGCCGCCGGGCAGAGCCGCATAGGAAATGAGGCCGGGAAAGCGCACGCCGCGGGTATCCACGCCGTATTTTTTAGCATAATAATCGCAAAGCAATTCGCCGGCTACCTTGGTCACGCCGTACATGGTGGTGGGACGTTGGATGGTATCCTGCGGGGTTTTGTCGGGCGGGGTGCCGGGGCCAAAAGCGGCGATCGAACTGGGCGTGAAGACGGCGCAGCCGGTTTCTCTGGCCAATTCCAGGACGTTGAATAAACCGCCCAAGTTGATCTGGAACGCTAAGGTCGGTTTCTTCTCGGCAACGGCAGACAAGAGAGCGGCGAGATGGATGATCTGGTTGACGCCGTATTTTTTGACGACTTCAGCCATGCGGGCCGTATCGAGCACATCGATTTTTTCGTAAGGTCCGTTTGCCAAAGCAGGCGTGGCGCTGTCATGCAAGTCGCTGCCGACGACATTGTCAGTGCCGTAACGTTCGCGCAGCGCCAGGACCAATTCGGTTCCGATTTGTCCCAAGGAACCGGTAACAAGAATTTTTTTCTGAGACATGATAATAACCCCTTTCTATTTTTACCGGTCATTCCCGGTAGGATCACAACGCTACATCCGCGTCGGCGCCGGAATCCCCAGCAAGCCGAGACTGCGCTTTAAAATACGGCGATAGGCATCCACCAAACCCAAACGGAAGCCGCGAATCTCGGCGCTCCCGGCATTCATCACCGGAGTTGTTTCATAGAAAGCCATAAAGCTGGAGGCCAGTTGATAAACATACTCCGTCATCGCGGAGGGAGCCAGCTCTTCCGCCGCTTTGGCAATGGCGTCCGGCAGTTCGTTCATCCATTTAATCAGCTGCTTTTCCGGCTCGCTTAAAGAAAAACCGGCGGGTATTGTATAGGAAGGTTCCGCTCCCTGGCCGCGGGCGCGTTCCAGGATATTATTGGCTCTGGCATGCGCATACTGCAGATAGGGGCCGGTATTGCCCTGCATATTCAGCGCTTCGGCAAAATCGAAGACAATAATCGAGTTCATATTGTAACGGATCATATAATAGCGGATGGCTGCGACGGCAATCTGCTGACCCAGCCGGCGATTTTCCTGCTCGCTTTGCTCGGGATGGCGCCTGGCTACTTCTTCCGTTGCCTTGGCGATGACGCGGTCTACCAGATCATCGGCTTTTACCCCGATGCCCTTGCGGCCCGCCATAGCGTAAACATCTTTTTCCGCGCCGGCCTCCACATTGACCCCCAGCTCCCCGGCAGCCGCAGCAGACAAGGCGACGACTTCATAACCAAAATGGATCGAATTTTCTGCTTCCTTGACGAAGCCCAATTTGTGCAGTGAAACGCGCAAGACATCCTGCAGATATTTCTGCCGGATATCAATCACATTGATCACACGATCGGCATGCCCGTAAAGGCTGCTGCTGCTGCCATGGTAAGTATCGCTGGTGACCAATACCTGACCGTTTTGCTGCACGAGATAGGGCCGATAAAGGAAATCCAAGCCCAGGATACCGAATTTCCACATCTGATTGGCGATATCCTTTGCCACATAAGTTGCCGTGCCATTGGAGCGGACCAGCACTTTGTCGGGGTTCTCCAGATTGCGGAACCCTTCCACATCATCCAACTTGACCACCCAGCAGCCGGCATTGGGGCCGCTCGTTTCATGCACCAGACCGCCGTTGCCTTGCAGATGAGCAAAAGCATGCTGCCAGAAGCCCAGATGCAGAATGTCGCTTTCCCAGGTGAGCAGGTCGTAGAAAATATCGAAGCGGGCCATGGTGCGCAGATGACAATTGACGATGCGGGCGGCGATTTCCTTTGCCCCGGCGGCAATGGCGTTGCCGCCGCTTTCGATGGCATGTAAAATTTCCCGCTGACGTTCCTTCAACTCCGGACGGGTCAGATAAAGCTCATTGATGTCCGTATAAAGATCCCAGCAAAAATAATCGAAGCTTTCTTTCGTTTCATCCCATTGACGATTCAGCACTTCCATGCCGACAACGATATCCGCCACGGCGGTGCCGGTATCATCAATATAATTCTGCACCTCCACCTGGTAACCATCGGCTCGTAAGAGACGGGCTAAGGTATCACCCAGACAGGAATTGCGCAAATGACCGATATGCGCCGCTTTATTGGGATTGATATTGGTATGCTCAATCACAATTTTACCCTTGGAGGACGCGGCGGGTTCGCCTGTCTTTGCTTTTACCGCGGCATCGAGTAATTTTTGCGCCAGATAATTGTAATCGTAGCGCAGATTCAGATAACCGGGCGGGGTAACGGAAACCTCCCCGATTTCGGGCGGCAGCAGCGGTTTGAGCGCGGCAGCCAGAGCGTGGGCGATATCCAAAGGTTTGCGGCGCAGGGTTTTGGCCAGCTTTAAGCAAACCGGCGTGGACAAATCGCCGAAAGCGGGGTTCGGCGCGCTGTCCCAGGCAATCTCTTCCGGCTGCACTTCTGTGTTGAGCCCGTTATGCAAAGCGGTGGCAGTGAATTCGCGAAGCAGCGTTAGATTCATTGTATCACTTCCGTCTCGTAGTATTTGATCGGATCGGTCTGTTCGGCAGGGCTGTTGGTTTCGCTCCGCAGAGCAAGCAGACCTTGCCGCAGCAAACTGGGACCAGAAACAGTTTTAGTATAGCACAACCGCCCGGCATTGTCATGGAAACACCAGAAAATTGCAGTAAGTACAAGAAATATCGCAAAGCAGCTGCCTGGTTAAGCCAAAAAACTTGAGTATGGCAGAAAATGGTCTTGAGCATTCCGCCGTAAAGTACATGGTTCATTCCGCCGCGGTGCGAATCGCCTTAGCCATTCCGCCGTTTGTAAGCGACTGTTTTGCTGCTTTGCCCATTTTTTAAGCCATGCGGCCGTCACCTGGAGTGAACGTTCGCCGGCGGTTAAATTCATTTTGCGGTGATTGCAGCTGGCTCTGTCGCCGGTTCTCCCTGCCAAATCTTACTGCAGCCGTTGGAATGTTACAAACAGATTTCTGACAGCCGATTTCGGCGTTTTGCTTTACGATTTTGTTACAACTTTCGCAAAACGCTTGCGAAAGTTGGCAAGCACTGTTATACTGACGGCAGATATCGGATACGGAGGTTACGATTTACGAACGAATGCAAACAACTTTGGTCAAACCAGGCAAGTGCATTCAAAGGTCGAGTTCGAAACGTTTCTTCTCTTCTGATAAAGACCCTCAAAAAAGGAGGGTCAAACACACAAAAGAATTTAAAGGAGGAAAAAACTCGTGAAGAAGTTTTTATCCGTATTATTGACCATTGCGATGGTTATGTCCTTGTTCACCGGCACCGTATTGGCTGTGCCCGCAAATCCCAGCATGACTACATTCACTATTACTGCTGGAACTGCAAGCAAGGAATTCAAACTTGACGGCTGGGCTGCTTCTACCGAAAAAGTAGATTATACGATTTTTTCGACAAGAACCGGTAGTGGCCCCTATGTTTATGCAACGGCTGATGCAGTGCAAGCCGAAACTGGAATCACTGTTGGTACTGATGATAGCATTACGATTAACACCAGTAATCTTCTAACCACCACTCCTAATACTGTTTTTTATTTGGTAATCACCAAAGCTGATAACACTATTCATGAAGTTGTAATTAATGTCCGGTACACACTGACCATCAACGGCAGCACTACTGCTCCTAAATTGAACTTAAATGAAAGCACCACTCTTACCGGCACACTAATGAATAACGGAGTTGCTGTTAAGAACACGGTTATTTCATTCAAATCTGGTGCTACAGTTTTGGGGTTAACCACAACTGGCCCTGACGGGAGCTTTAACATGGTTGTAACTGTCACCGCTGCAGCTGCTTATGACATTTGTGTCGGGCCGATTACTACTCCACCAACTGAGGTACCTTATTATACTGCTAGTTTCAATGTTGTAGAAAACATTGATGTTGCAGTAACTACGAAACCCGCTACTTTGCGCTCTGGTACCAATAATGCTGTTTTTACTTTCACCCCTAAGACCGATACAACCGCTTTAACAGGTGATTTAACGGACCATAATTTAGTGAACGTCACAACTCCTGATGGTTATGTCTTTACCGGAAGATTCACTACTTCTCCGTATACAGTTACCATTGCGGATTTGAGGACTGGGACCACCCCAACATTAAAAGCTGGGACTTATAAAGTTGATGTTGTCTTATATCTTAATAGCGTAGCAGCGGAAACATTGATATCTGAATCTTCAACTTATAAGCCGTATGCTTCCGGCACCAATACATTTACAATCGTAGATAATACAAATGAACTTTATGTTGATGCATCTGTTGATCATGATAATAATGTAACGACTCCTGCAAAAACTTCTAACTTACCTGTACAAGTTGCAGCGCAAAATGAAGTTTTATCTTTCACCGCTCCTGGTGCAAAATTAATTAAAAGTGTTACCTATACGATTGCTGGGCCTTTGAAAGCAACTGTGACCAACACTAAAACTCTTGCTGGTACTCTTGCAGATCCTTTTGTAGCCACCCTTGCAGTTACACCAAAATCCTTTGTTATTATCGGTGAAGGTGTTGTCACTATTTCCGGTACTGTAACCTATTCCACTGATACAACAGATACATTTACTAAAACGTTCTCTGTAAAAGGATATAATGCAGAGTATCTACCTGCCGTTATCGGCAGCGTAGGCCAAGAAGTCGAACTTAAGGTCACCGTTACAAATGAAGCTGGCGCTCCTGTAAATAATGCTATTGTTACTTGGGCAGCACATGCATATAATCTGCCTACAACTCCTCCAGTAACTCCTGCTTTTAAAGTTTGGGATACTACTTTAGACCCAGATGCTTATGGTGCTCCTACGGATACAACTTATGTAAGCGGCCAAACGACACTCATTCAAAATGGTGTTTATTCTGCGAAAGTTAAGCTCCTTGCTCCTGCTGAGATTTTCATTACTGTAACTGGTAATGATGGTGGTGCATTCCTTGCTTCCTATACCACTCAAAGAGTAACCGGTTCCCCTGTTTATACTGTAGCTGCTCCTGCTGATCTCGTTGCAGCAAAACCTGCTCAAACTCTCTCCTTACAAATGAAAAATGCTGACGGTGTTATCGTAGCACCTGATTATGCTTACATTGAAGACCTGAATAATCTTGTAGGTGGCAATAAGGAATTTGCTCCAGCTCTCACTCCTGCAAATCCTGTTACCTATGATACTGTTAAGAAAGCCGCTACCTTTACGTTAACTACTGCTGCTAAGACAGGTACTTTTACTGTGTACCTTGGAACCGATTTAGGTAACAAGATGGTAGCTGTTCCTGTTAATGTTGTCTCTCCTGCTGTTACAGTAACTGTTAATGGACTTGTAAGCAAAACAGTCACCGCTGGTAAATTAGATACCATCGAACTAACCTTTGCTGACAAGACTTCAGCTATCGTGATTCAAACTATTACCGCAGCTGACTATAAAGATGCTGTTTGCGCAGCTCCTGTTATCTCAACTGTTGTAAGCGGTGTTGGCACTGTTAAAATGAACACTCAATTAGTTGGTACTAAGAAGACAGGAACCGTTGATTTGTATGCCACCTTTAATGCTGGTGCTGCTGTAAAAGTCGCTACCATCACTGTTTTACCGCCGGTACTAGACCTTGGTGGTGTTACAGAACTTCAAATTTCCGATGGAATTGATCTCAACTTGACCTTTACCGACGCTAATGGTGTTGCAATAAAAGATCAAGTGATTACTCCGAGCGGAGCTGTATTAGTTGGCACAACCGTTAAGACCGATGTAGACGGCAAAGCAGTTCTGACACTTTCACCGAACACTGTCGGTAACTTAACTTTAACCGCAACTGGTTTCGTATCCTCTAATACTCCTGCTGACTTCTCTGTTGCTATTCCTGTCGTTCGCGATACCAAAGGTCCAGTATTCACGATGGATGCGGTTTATACTGTCTCAACGCTTCCTGCGGTCATCTCTTTTGATGTAACCGATGGCAGCAAAGTTTCCGAAGTATGGGTAGGTTATGAAAAAGCAATGGTTCGTCCGGATGGTTCTGTGATCTTCACAGTATCCAACCTCAGCGTTGGCGAGAATACATTCGACGTTCTGGCCTATGACATTTACGGCAATGCGTCTGAAGCTGTTCTGACCATCGAATACCTCAAACCTGCCACTGTTGTTCTGACCATTGGTTCCTTAGATGCAACCAAAGACGGCGCTGCGATGACCGGTATGGATCAGGCTCCCGTTATTGTTAACGGCCGCACCTTCCTTCCTGTCCGCTTCGTCTTCGAAAGCCTGCTCAACGGCACGGTTTCCTGGAACCAAGCAACCCAGACAGTCACTTCTTTTGTAAGAGGCAATACCATTCAAATGGTTATCGGTTCCAAGATCGCAGTTGTGAATGGCGTGGATGTTTCCTTACTGGAAGCTCCTTATGTTGCAGCTGCCACCAATCGCACCTTAGTTCCGATGAGAGAAATTATGGAAGCCATTGGCGTTACCCTCGACTGGAATGCAGTAACTCAAACTGTTACCTTAGTGATTCCTCAGTAATAACAAGGTCCAGCGTCTGAAGTTGTTTCACTCCTAGCGTGAGCTGATAACAAAACAGCGCCCCCGGAATGCTCTTTGTGAGTGTGCCGGGGGCGCTTTCTTGCTGATTTCATCCTGCAGTGACGCTAAACTTCAAGAAAATCATTTGCAATTGCCGGACAAGTTCGCTATAATAGGTATGCGATGAGAGAAAGAATGGGGTGGTGCAAATGGCGATTGCAGTAATTTTAGCGGCGGGGTATGGTACACGTATGGGCGGTTTAATGCCAAAACAGTTTTGGCCGATCGAAGGGCGCACTGTCCTGGAACATACGGTGGAAGCGTTTCTGCAGCATCCCGGTATCACAGAAGTTGCTTTGGTGGTGCCGCAGGCACAGCTGCAATGGGTCCAGATGCTCTTTGCCGAAGTCCCGAAAGTCAAGAAAATCTTGGCCGGCGGCGCAACGCGCAGCGAATCCAGCCTAATTGCCGTGCGGGCTTATGCCGATCAACCGGATGGTTGGCTTCTCTTTCATGACGGAGCGAGACCCTTAGTCACGGCAGAGACGATTACCGCTGCGATTGATGCGGCAGCAAATTATGAAGCGGTAACGGCCGCCATCCCCAGTGTCGATACAATTTTAGTCAGTAATGTAAACGGCAGCGAAATTGACACTATCCCAGAGCGGCGTTTGATGTACCGTTGTCAGACACCTCAAGCGTTCCGTCAGCGGGTGATTGCCAAAGCTTATGAATTGGCAGCGAAAGACAACAGTCAGTCTGCCAGCGATGATTGCGGCGTGATCCGAAAATACCTGCCGGAAGTAAAGATTGGCATCATACCGGGCAGCGAGGAGAATATCAAGCTGACTTTCGCCAGGGATATGGAGTTTTTGGCGGAGCAATTTAAAAAGCAATAGAGTATCAATCGTTAGACAAATCGTTGTATCAATCGTTGTATTAATAATTATATAAATAATTGTATCAATAGTTATAGTAACAATTATATCAATAATATAAATAATTAGACAAATCGTTGTAATAACGTAAAAGGTCATCCGAAACGCTTGCGTCAGCCGTTTCGGATGACCTTTTTAGTCGCAGGAGGAGCAATGGGCAATTCGATCAGGAGCATAGGGAAGAACCAGGCAGAATGGTCTTGACCATTCCGCGTCACCCATAAGCATAAGCATATCAAGCTGACTTATGCGATGCGTTGCGGAACAGTCAAGACTGTTCCCTACAATTGCCCAATGTGTTTTATCGATTGTTCTATGTATTTTGATGGTTCTGCCCAATGTGTTTTATCGATTGCTCCATGTATTTTGGCGGTTTTGCCCAATGTGCTTCATCGGGCTGCTTACATATTATGGCGATTCTGCCCTATGTGCTTCATCGGGCTGCCTTCTTCTTTGACAGGCATCGGGCGCGTTCTCTCCTGCCGGTTGATGGCTTATTTCTTCCAAGGGTGTAATAATTTCTGTTCGATGGGGAAATGGCAGTAATTTCGTATTTAATGAAATAGTCATGGCAAATTGCCTGCGTACGTGCTAAAATAGCAGTCATAAGGGAGGCGGGTATGATGAATTGGCTGGAAATAGCAAAAGCGGCGCTCTTGGGGCTTGTGCAGGGTATTACGGAATGGCTGCCGGTCAGCAGCACCGGTCATATGATTTTATTGGACGAGTTGATGCATTTGAATGTGTCGGCGGCATTTATGAATATGTTTTTAGTGGTCGTACAGCTGGGTTCGGTTTTGGCTGTGATCGTTCTCTATTTTAATCGGCTCAATCCTTTTGCCGGGAGCAAATCCAAACGCGAGCGCAAAGAGACAATCGAGTTATGGAAGAAGGTTTTCGTGGCTTCCGTTCCGGCTGGCATCATTGGCTTTTTATTGAATGATTGGGTAGAAGCGAAGCTCAGCGGCTATCTGACGGTGGCGATTATGCTGATCGTCTACGGTGTGCTGTTTCTTGTTTTGGAGCGGCGCAACAAATCGCGGCAGGCGAAGATTCGTAAAATGGATCGTTTCAGTTATGCTACCGCTGCCAAAATGGGCGTCTTTCAGGTTCTGGCGTTGATTCCCGGCACGTCCCGTTCCGGAGCGACTATTTTAGGCGGGATGCTGCTGGGCGCTTCCCGCACCATTGCCGCGGAGTTTTCTTTCTTTATGGCTATTCCGGTCATGCTGGGTGCCAGTCTGTTGCGAATCCTGAAATTCGGGTTTTTGC
>JAJFTT010000063.1 GCA_021372785.1 Negativicutes bacterium
GATGAATTCGACGTTATTGAGTGTTTTGAACAACCAGGTCGAAGTTTGCGTCTTGGCGAAATTACTAAGCGGCAAATGGAATTTTACGAAATGATGGGAATTGCTTTGCCCACCTTGTTATAATTGCGGTGGGAATCCAGGAGAATATGTATATATGTGTATTTCTGCAAACGGATCCAGTTTCTTGCATAAATACGATACCATCGTCTTGGAAAAGCTTTAACGGCAGAACTCTTCCGTGATGTTCTCTATCTTTCTGGTTGATATGCTGTCTATGACCTTTTGCAGCATGGCTGTTGCAGTTGCTCGCTGCGTTAATAACGTTCAAATAAGATTATGCCGAAATTGCCATATCTTTTAACGAATTCCTCAAGTCAACCTCGATACCCATTACGTAGCGAGTTCGATTTTCCTCTGAATTTCTTTTATTCGCTGTGATAAATGCAGAATAGGGCGTTTGACGCTGAAAATGCTTGAATTATCTAGGTTTCGCGCAAAAAAAACCGCCTGTTGATAAAATTGCTTTATCAATAGGCGGCAGTTTTACTTTTGGTAGCCCCTAGGGGCTTCGAACCCCTGTTACTGCCTTGAGAGGGCAGTGTCCTAGGCCGCTAGACGAAGAGGCCATAAATAAAAAAATTGGTTGGGGAAGAAGGATTTGAACCCTCACAAACAGATCCAGAGCCTGTTGTCCTACCATTAGACGATTCCCCAACGATGTTATTTATTATAGCCTGCAAATCATGTTTTGGCAAGAGCGGATTACGATTTTTTTTGCTTTTTGTTAAAGGGCGGCGTTCGGATTTTTTCCTGCGCCGCCCTTTTGGCAATTAAGCTTGTCTGCTGCCCAGGCAAATCAATATTCTATGCCTTCTTTGGCGGCAAAACCCGCATAATAGTGATGCTTGATTTCCTGCATTTCCGTCACCATATCGGCCGCTTCTTTGATCGACTGCGGCGCATAGCGGCCGGTCAGCATCAAATCGGTCTGCTCTGCTTTGGCCTGAATCAGAGCCAGCACTTTCTCAACGCTGATCAGATCAAAATCCATGGCGACATTGATCTCATCCAGAATCACCAAATCATATAGACCGCCGCTGACCGCCGCCAGCGCCATCTCATAACCGCGCCTGGCTTCCGCCAAATCGATGGCTTCCGGATTCTGCTTATCCACAAAGTTCTCGGTACCGGTTTGTTCCAGGCGAATCATCGGCAAATACTGCCGAATAGCCAGCGCTTCCCCGTACGAGTGGTTGCCTTTCATGAATTGAATGATCATTACTTTTTTGTTGTGCCCAACCGCGCGTAAGGCCAGGCCAAAAGCCGCCGTGCTCTTGCCTTTGCCATCGCCGGTATTCACCATAACGATCCCACGTTTTGCCATCTTCCACTTCTCCTTTTATTCGATGCCGTAAATCAGCGCCGCCAAAATGGCAGTCCGGTCGGCAAGATGTTTGACAATCAGATATTCATCGGAAGAATGAGCCCCATGGCCGACGCCGCCCATACCATCCAGGGTAGGAATTCCCAAAGCGGCGGTAAAATTACCATCGCTGCCGCCGCCGGTACCGCCGGCGTTATAATGCAAACCAATTTCCGCTGCCAATGCCGCCGCTTTTTCGTAGTAGGCCATGGCCGCCGCACTGCGTTCCATAGGCGGTCGGTTCAAGCCGCCGCTGATTTCCAATTTTGCTTTGCCAAACGGCTGCAGGCTGAGAATTTCCCGGCTGACCCGTTCGCCTTCCGCGATGGTCATCACCCGCATGTCGACTTTTGCCCAGGCTTCTTCCGCTACCACATTGCTGCGGGTCCCGCCGCCGATCACACCCACATTCAAGGTAGTGCCGGTTGAGAAGTTTGTGAAACTGTGGATCTTGACAATCTGCAGCGCCAGTTCCTGAATCGCAGAAATTCCTTCTTCGGGAGAGGTGCCGGCGTGGCTGGCTTTGCCGATCACTTTGACATGGAAGGCGCCTGTCCCTTTGCGCCAGACTTTATAATCTCCTTGCGGACCGGTGCCCGGTTCCAGCACAAAAACGGCTTTGCTCTTTTTCGCTTCCGCTTCAATCAGCGCCCGGGAGGTCCGGCTGCCCACTTCTTCATCGGAATTGAGCAGGATTACGATTTTATGTTTCGGCTGCAACTGCAGATCCCGGTAGGCATGTAAAAGCCATAAGGCGGCCAGAATGCCGGCTTTCATATCCAGCACGCCGGGACCTTTGGCGATACCCGTGGCCGGATCATATTGGAACGGCCGCTTGGCAACTTCGC
Source organism: Negativicutes bacterium (assembly GCA_021372785.1). Lineage (NCBI taxonomy): Bacteria > Bacillati > Bacillota > Negativicutes > Negativicutes bacterium. The sequence goes on from JAJFTT010000063.1 coordinate 2,272, forward strand.
CGGCCGGAAAAACCGTATCAAAATGACAGAGCAGCAGAACTTGTTCTTTTCCGCTGCCGTAGGTTACTTTCAGATGATTGCCCGACTCCGTTTGGGGGATAATTTCAACGGCGGCTCCCGTTTCGCTGAATTGATGGGCTATTTCCGCACTAAAATGATCAAGCAGATCTTTGCGGTCGGAAGGCGATTCCAAATTGACCAGTTGGGCTAAGTCCGCCACCATCTGCGTTTGATGTTGCTGCAGCCAAGGGTAGATTACTTTAATCATGATGACACCCCTTTCCTATTTTATCGTTTGATTCGGTAAATCACGGCTGAACTCCTGCTCTCAAAGCCCGACCGCTGCCGGGCAGAAGGGATTTTTCTTCATTTTTTTGTTCATAATTTGTTCATTTGACAGTCTGACCAGGTTCGATATAATGAAGGCAGAAAATTTTCATATACAAAAATATTTCTTTATTAAACTATTAGCTAGCATACAAATAGGGGGGGTGACAAGATGCAGGAAGAACTGAGTGAAATGACCACCGAAACCAAATTGGCCCAGGAACTGACCCGGGCAATCCGTCATTTCAATCGATGCTATCGGTCGGAGCCGGAAAACACCGATTTGAAACCAAAAATGATGATGCTGCTGCACTTTCTCGCGCATAAAAAACATCATGGCAGCGAGTTGGTCTCACTTTCGGCGATTGGCGAAGAAATGCGCCTCTCCCCGCCCAGTGTGACTCTGATGCTGAATCCGCTGGAAAAAAGCAATTACATCGTGCGCATCCGCGATCTGAAAGATCGCCGGGTGGTTTTTGTGCAAATCACAGAAAAAGGTGAAAAAGCGGTGCGCGAATTGTATGAAGCTTTCTTAAGCAATGCCCGCATCATGGTGCAATTGCTGGGAGAAGAGGACAGCCGCACTTATATCGACTTAATGAACAAACTAACCCGTCTTTACCGTGCCTATATGCAAGAGGAAGGGCTCAAAAAATCTCACGAAAGCAGGACTGAACCGTAAATGCTGAAACTGCTGAAAAAATTTAAACCTTATTTGCCCAGTTTCCTGCTGGTTTGCCTGACAGTGTTCGGTCGCTCCATGGCGGATTTAAAACTGCCGTCCATTATGGCCGATATTATCAATAATGGCATCAGCAGCGGAGACCTTCATTATATTCTGCGTATGGGAGGCTGGATGCTGCTGGTCGCCTTAGGAGGCATGGCTTGTGCCATTGCCACCAGTTACCTTTCCTCTCGAAATGCCATCGGCTTTTCCCGTGATTTACGCAATGATGTCTTCCGCAAAATCGAGAGTTTTTCCCAAAGCGATTTTGACCGTTTCGGTACTTCCTCTTTAATCACCCGCAGCACCAACGACATCCAACAAATGCAGATGGTAGTGATGATGGGGCAGCGGATGATATTGAGCGCCCCAATCATGTTTATCGGCGGAATCTTGAACGTACTGCGCAGCGATTACGCTTTAAGCCGTATTCTGATCATTGCGCTGCCCGCTGTTCTCCTCACCGTGGTCCTGATCGGGCGCCGGGCAACGCCTTTGTTTCAGGTCATGCAGAAAAAATTGGATTATTTAAACCTGGTCATTCGCGAGGGATTGTCAGGTGTGCGCGTGGTCCGTGCGTTTAACCGCGACGACTATCAACAGGAACGCTTCAAGCAAGCGAATGAAGATTTGACCAACAATTCCATTAGGGTCAACCGCTTACTCGGTTTGCAGTCCCCACTGATGTCGTTGATCATGAATTTCACTATTATTGCAATTATCTGGATGGGCAGCTTTTCTATCAATACCGGAGATCTGATGATTGGCGATATGATTGCTTTTATCCAATATGTCGGTATGATCCTCGGCGCTTTGATGGGGCTTTCCATGATTTTTATCATGCTGCCGCGGGCTGCTGTTTCGGCCAATCGAATCAACGAAATTCTCGAGGCTCCCATTACCATCGGAGATCCTGAAAATATTCAAACGCTGACCGGAATGGCAGGGTTCACGCTGGAGTTCAATCATATCAGTTTCCGTTATCCCGGCAGCGCGGCTGCTGTCTTGCACGATATTTCCTTTCGAGCCGAGCCGGGTCAGACGGTTGCCATCATCGGCGGGACCGGATCCGGTAAATCCAGTCTGGCTAATTTGCTGCTGCGCTTTTACGACATAGAACAAGGTTCAATTACTTTCAATGGAATCGACATCCGCAATTTGAGTTTGCAGGATTTGCGGGCAAAGATTGGTTATGTCTCACAAAAAGCGCTGCTTTTTACCGGCAGTATTGCCGATAACATCCGTTATGGCAAGAGTGATGCAACAGACGAAGAGATTAAAGAAGCGCTTACTATCGCCCAGGCTTCCGATTTTGTCTTGAACACTCCGGACGGTATCGAAGCTGAGGTCTCACAAGGAGGCGCCAATTTCTCCGGCGGCCAAAAGCAACGGCTTTCGATTGCCCGTGCTTTGGTGCGCCATGCCGCCCTGTATCTCTTTGACGATAGTTTTTCGGCGCTTGACTTTCAGACTGATGCCAATCTCCGCATTGCCCTGAAAGAAGTCACGCAAGACGCCATCGTCATCATCATTGCCCAGCGCGTCAGCACAATTATGAATGCCGATTTGATTCTGGTGATGGATGAGGGCCGCTTAGTTGGCAAAGGAACGCATGAAGAATTGCTGCAAAGCTGTCGGGTTTATCAGGAAATCCTTTCTTCTCAGCTTTCAGTGGAAGAATATACACCTGCGCTGTCTGTCGGAGAGGAGGACAAAAGCAAATGAGTAAAAAAGAATTCGAAAGATCGGCACCTCTCACCGATCAACAAACTGTTACAGCAACTGCTCAAAACGATTCCCCTGCCAAGAAAGCCGAGAAAGAACGTCTTAACACCCGTGGGGAGTTTGCCAATCGCCGTCAAGGTGGACCAATGATGCGTCCCGGCGGAGGCGGTCACGGCGGTCCCGGCAGATTTCTGCCGGGTGAAAAAGCCAAGGATTTCCGAGGGACACTGAAACGTTTGGTTCGCTATCTGCGCCCTCATTGGGGCAGCTTGATTTTTGTGATCAGCTCTACTATCTGCGCCACTGTTTTAAGTATTTTAGCGCCGAAAGTGACCGGTCAGGTCACCGATAAAATTCTGGAAGGCCTGAAACGAAACGGTCGCGGCGGTATCGATTTTCCTGCCGTTCAGCATATTCTGCTGATTTTAGCCTCGCTCTATGTCGGCAACAGCATTTTGCTTTATCTGAAGAATTGGATCATGACCGGAGTCTCGCAGAAAATCGTGCGCAAGATGCGCAGCGATATCAGCGCCAAATTTTCCCGTCTGCCTTTAAAATATTACGACAGTCAGACGCATGGAGAGTTGCTCAGCCGGGCCGTCAACGATGTGGATACCGTCAGTTCTTCTCTGCAGCAGTCTCTCAATCAACTGATCAGCGCGGTCATCACACTGGCCGGGATTCTGATTATTATGTTAACGCTCAATCGCATCATGACCTTGATCACCCTGGTTACCATACCGCTCAGTCTGATAGTCACCAGAGTAATCACCCGACGTTCACAGCCTCTCTTTGTGCAGCAGCAGCGTTTGATTGGCAATATTAACGGTCACATCGAAGAAATGTATACCGGTCACCCCGTTGTCAAGGCTTACGGCAGAGAAGAAGCAAATACCGTCAAGTTTCAGTCGCTGACCGCCGATCTCTATACCGTTGGTGTCAAGGCGCAATTCATCTCCGGCATCATCATGCCGCTGCTTGGTTTTATCGGCAATTTAGGTTATGTCGGAGTCTGTATCCTGGGCGGCTTTCTTGCAGTGCGCGGCAGTATGTCCATCGGTAAAATTCAGAGTTTCCTGGCTTACATCCGCCAGTTCAACCAACCGATCAATCAGACGGCGCAAATCGCCAATATTCTGCAATCAACCGTCGCTGCGGCGGAGCGTGTCTTTGAACTGCTGGACGAAGAAGAGATGTCGGCCGAACCCGGGGAGAACAAACTGCCTGCTTTCGTGCAAGGCAACGTCAAAATCGAACATATCCGTTTTGGCTATCAGCCGGATAAACCGGTGATTCATGATTTTACCGTTGATATCAAAGCCGGTCAGATGGTAGCCATTGTTGGCCCGACCGGAGCCGGTAAAACCACGCTGGTCAATTTACTGATGCGTTTCTATGAATTGGATGGCGGCAAAATCTCCATTGACGGCGTTGACATCGCCACCCTGAGCCGCAGCGAACTGCGCAACCAATTCGGGATGGTGCTGCAGGATACCTGGCTTTACAACGATACCATTCGTGCCAACATCGCTTATGGCCAGGCTGGCGCAACGGAAGAGCAGATCATTGCCGCTGCCAAAGCCGCTTACGCCGATTACTTTATCCGTACGCTGCCCGACGGTTATCAAACGATTTTAAACGAAGAGGCCTCCAATATTTCCGCCGGTCAAAAGCAGCTCCTGACCATCGCCAGAGCATTTCTGAGCAACCCCCGCATCCTGATTTTGGATGAAGCAACCAGTTCGGTCGATACCAGAACCGAACAATTGATTCAAAGCGCCATGGGCAATCTGATGAAGAACCGCACTTCTTTTGTGATCGCCCATCGCTTATCCACCATTCGGGAAGCGGATAACATTCTGGTGATGAATCAAGGCGACATTATCGAACAGGGTACGCATGAAGGCTTGCTGGCCAAAGGCGGCTTCTATGCTTCGCTCTATCAGAGCCAATTCGCCGGTCAGAGCATCGATGAAGCGGTAGCCGATACCAGGCAGCGTAAATTGGCCGCGGCGAAACCGTAAACTATTCGGCTTAATACCAGAGCGGAAAACAGATGGAAGCGATGAGAAACAAAAAAAGAAAGAGGTGACAGGTTGACGCAAACAAAAGTACAAGCCGGGTTAACGGATCTGCGCCGCGGCAGGCTCAAACGATCTTTGGCAGAAAAGAGCCTGCTTACCGCTTTGGAAGCGCACAGCGGTCCGACCGGCTTAATTGCCGAAAAGACTTCTGTCTGCCGTAATGGCAAAACAAGGCAATTTGACGCCATCTGGTGCTCCAGTCTCTGCGATGCAACGCTGCGGGGCAAACCGGATATCGGATTGGTTGATTTTGCAGACCGCCTGCGCACGCTGGAAGAGATCATGGATGTCACGACCAAGCCGATTATTTATGATGCCGATACCGGCGGTTTGCGCGAGCATTTTGCTTATCCTATCCGCACGCTGGAACGCCTCGGCGTTTCCGCCGTAATAATCGAAGACAAAACCGGATTGAAAATAAATTCCCTGTGCGGCACCGGGGTCGCGCAAACCCAGGACAGCATTGCCAATTTCTGCAGTAAGCTTTCCATCGGGAAAGCCGCCCTGCAGACCACTGATTTTCTGCTGATCGCGCGCACAGGAAGCGGAGTCCGGCTGTCTGCCGATCCAGGAAATTCTCAGGTTGATCCCTCAGAGCAACTAAATTAAAAAAGGAACTGTTTCCTGCCAAAAACCAAGCGCGGGAAACAGTTCTTTTTTTATTTGAGTGTGATGCTGCCCAAAATCACCGGGTGACCGGCTCCGGTGGCGGCAGGAAGGTTGCCGGGCTGACCAAATAAGGTTTCATTGGCTAGGACCGCAAAAGCAATCGCCTCTTTGGCATCCGCCGGCAGAGCAAAATCCTCCGGTTGCAGCCAGCTTACCTGCGGCAGCGCTTGTCGAAGCATTCCTACCAAACAGGGATTTTTGGCGCCGCCACCGCTTAAAATCACCTCGTCCACTCGCCCTACGGGAAAACAATAGCGGTTGTAATGATCGATGATCGTTTGCGCCGTAAAGGCCGTGACGGTCGCGAATAAATCTTCTTTGCAGAGCCGCAGCTGAGCAGCGGTCTGCAGCAGCTGTTCGCTAAACTGCTCCCCGAACAATTCCCTGCCGGTGCTTTTCGGCGGCGGCAGTTGCAGATAAGGCAGCTGCAGCAACTGCGTCAGCAGGGGCTGATTGATTTGACCGCGGGATGCGCAAAGGCCGTCCCGGTCGCAAGGCTGATCCAACAGCCGCTGCGCCAGGGCGTCGAGGATCATATTGCCCGGTCCGCTGTCGCAGGCGACAATTTCCTGAGGGCGTGCGGCGGCAGGTAAAAAGGTGAAATTGGCAATGCCGCCGAGATTCTGCAGGATACGTCCCTTCTCCGGGTGCGTAAAGAGCAGATAATCCACATAGGGTACCAAAGGGGCACCCTGACCACCCGCCGCCATATCCCGGCTGCGAAAGTCAGCAATGGTCGTGATTCCGGTGCGTTCCGCGATGACGGCGGCGGCACCGAGCTGCAGGGTGGAGGTCAGCGGTCTGCCGGCGAACTCCTGCGCTTCCGGGATATGGTAGACGGTCTGCCCGTGCGATCCGATCAAATCGATTGCGCTGTTTTCTAAACCCGAGGCCGATAGCAGCGCCTGCACGGCCTCAGCAAACAATTCACCGATGGCAAAATTGAGCTGCGAGATCTGGTCCACGCGGCTGCTTTCCGGTCGAAAAGCGGCAAAGATCTCCCGGCGCAGCGCGGCCGGCACGGGATACTCCAGATAGTGCAGCAATTCGAGCTTCGTTTTTCTGCCGCTGCCGCCGATCCGGCAGAGAGCGGCATCCACACTGTCCACCGAAGTGCCGCACATCAAACCAATGATCAGGCGTTCCTTCTTTTGCATCAATGTTAGTAACTGCATCATAGCTTTAGGACAGCGCCGCGAAGACGGCGTTGTGAATCAAAGCGCGGTAGCGGATATGCCGGTCTTCCCGGCGGCTGGGATGGACCCGATTGGTCAGCCAAATCACAAAGAGACCGCTGCGCGGATTGAGCACAATGGAAGTGCCCGTAAAACCGGTATGTCCAAAACTGGCGGGGGAAGCGAGATCACCCATAAAAGAGTAAGTCGGCGCTTTCAGTAGCCAGCCCAGACCGCGATATTCTTCGCCGATGGCGGCGGTATAATTGAGAATGGAGGTGCGGACTGTGTTCGGCGAAAGCAGGCGTTTGTTGCGGAAACTGCCTTCACCCATCCACATCTGGGCAAAACTCGCCATGTCTCTGGCGCTGCTGAAGATGCCGGCATTGCCGCTGACACCGCCCTGACAGCGCGCATTTTCGTCATGTACTTCGCCCCAGCAAAGCTTGCCTTTTTGCCAGCTGCAATATTCTGTCGGCGCAATGCGATTTTTACTGACTTGCGGATTGTAACCGGTCTCCTGTAAACCAAGCGGCTGAAACAATTCCCGTTCAAGAAACTCCGGCAGGGTCTGACCGGCAATACGCTGCAGCGCATTGCCCAAGGCAATATACCCCAGACAGCTGTAAGCGACCTGATCGCCCGGCGCCGTCTGCAGCGGCGAAACCGCAATGGCATTCAGCATTTCCTGCTGACTGCCGCAGGTCAGAAAGAAATTATCATGCGGCAGAAGCCCCGATGTATGCGTCAGCAAATGGCGCATCCGGATCATTCGCTTGTCAGGGCGCTGAAATTCCGCTATAAACAAACTGACCGGATCATCCAGGCGAAAAGCGCCCTGTTCCAACAACTTGAGCGCCATAAAAGAGGTAAACAGTTTGCTGATGGAAGCCATGTCATAGAGTGTATCGATTTCCACCGCACCACCTTGGTCTAACTTGGTCGTGCTGCCGCTGCAATGAAAAACCACCTGGTCTTGTGTGCCGACGGCCAAAGCAGCCCCGGGTGCGACGCCCTCGGCGACAGCCCGGTCGGACAGGGCGAAAGCCCGGCCCAGGCGCGCTTCCATCTCCGCCGGTTGTAAGCCGGAACGCAGAAAAGGCAGCGTTTGTTCGCCGGCGGCAGGGTAAATTTCAGACATAAAAAAACCTCCCAGTCATGCGTGTTTTCCCTTACCATCACATACCAAAGCACTTTCGCTGATGGAAGAGGGAAGGAAAGGAGCCACGGCGCATATTAGAGCAGCGCAGCCGCGATAAAACCATTGGCTGCCGACAGGCGCCGCTCGGCTTCTGCCGCATCCACCTGCGCCAGGATCATCACAATGGCCGTTTTCGCCTGATTTTTTGCGGCGCTCAAGGCCGCTTGGGCTGTCTCTTCGCTGCAATTGGTCGCCAGGCAGACAATTCGGTTGGCGCGCCGCAGCAATTTAGCGTTGGTTGGCTGCAGATCCACCATCAAATTGGAATAAACCTTACCGCTGCGGCTGAACGCCGCCGTGGTCAGCATATTCAGGATTTGCTTTTGAGCGGAACCGGCTTTCAGCCGGCTGGAACCCATCAGGATTTCCGGTCCCACCACCGGTGTGATCGCATAGTCCACCATTTTGGCTAAGGGGGAATCGGCGTTGCAGGTGATACAGAGGGTAACCGCCTGCTGATGACGCGCAGCCCGCATGGCTCCCAGGACATAAGGGGTCAAGCCGGAGGCAGCGATGCCGCAGACCACATCCCTGCCGGTCGGGTCACGCTGCAGCAAATCGAGCGCCCCCTGTTCCGTATCATCTTCCACGTTCTCTACAGCATGGCGCAAGGCGTAATCACCACCGGCCAAAATGCCTTGCACCTGTGTTTCCGGCGTGCCAAAAGTCGGCGGACATTCGGAGGCATCCAGCACCCCCAAACGTCCGCTGCTGCCGGCCCCGATATAAAAAAGACGTCCGCCCGCGCGAAAGGCCCGTTCGATTTGCTCTACAGCCGCCGCTATCACCGGCAGCTGCGCGGCGACCGCCCGATTCACTTGCTCTTCTTCCCGATTCATCAAAGTCACAATTTCCAAAGCGGACATTTGATCCAAATTGAGCGAATTTGGATTACGGCTCTCGGTAATCAACACCTGCGGATCCTTGTTCATTCAAACTTTTCCTCACTTTCTCCAGAACCGCTTGGGGAATTTCGGTATAATAGGCTTTTAGTCCCAACAGCAAAGCTCCGATCAATGGCTGGTAAACCGGCCGGCTGAGATAAGCCAAAGGTGCGTAGGCCTGAATCCGGCCTTCCAATCCTCTTGCCCACTGCCAGCCGTGGCGAAATCCACCGCCGGTCAGGGCAACCGGAAAACGCTCGGACTGCATCCCCAAACGGGTGATCACCGCCGCAGCCGCCAGGCTCAATTCCTCTGCCGCCTCGTCGAGGATCGCTAAGGCCACAGCGTCGCCTGCGGCGGCCGCCAGTTTTACCTGCAGCGCCAAAGCCGCGATCTGAGGGCGCTGCATTTCTTTGCTGTAAACTTTCAAAACGATTTTTTCATAGGACGAGACCGCCAGAGTCTGCAGCAATCGCTCAGTCAGCCTGGTTTTTGCGCCTCTGCCGTCTCCTGCCCGCATCACGGCGATCAATCCTTTCCGTCCGATATCATAGCCGCTGCCTTCATCGCCGATCAGCGGTCCCCAGCCGCCGGCACGGGCAGACTGACCCGTTTTGTTGCAGCCATAGATGATCGAACCGGTGCCGCAGATAACAGCCAGACCGGGCTCTCCTGCCGTAGCGCCGGCCAAAGCGATGCTCCCGTCACTATCCAGGCACAATTTTTCACAGAAAGGTGGAAATTCGGCCAGCAACTCAGCGACGACCAGGCGGTCTTCTTGCCGTCCCAGCCCGGCCAGACCAAAATAACCGACTGCGGCAGTTTGAATTTCCAAATTTGCCGCCCGGTAAGCACCTTCGATAGCCAAACGCAGAGATCGTGCCGCCGTTTTCTTCCCGGCAGCATGATAATTCGCCGGACCGCCCGCAGCGCTGCCGAGTAGCGTACCATCGGCAGCCGCCAGCAGCGCTCTGGTGTTGCTGCCGCCGCCGTCCACTGCCAGAATCAATGCTTCCTTCATACCCTGCTTCCTTCAGACTTGCCGCATCAAAATGCGGCCGCCATTGCCGACTGCCCAAACCGATTCGTCAGCCCGGCGCAGAAAACGAATTTCGCTTTTCACCAGTTTGGTCTGCGCCAGGGCCAAATCCGGCAAAACGGTATCCAGCGTAAGCGCTTCCCCCTCCAACAGAACCTGCAGCTGCTGCTCTGCATTCAAACTGATGGTCAGAACGCTGCCTTCGCCGGAGACAAAACTGCCGCAGGCCGCTTGCTTTTGGGCTTGACTCCATTCCCGGTGCTGAAAAACCGTCATCGGTTCTTTGGGGTTGTGCTGGTTGCACCACTTGATCATCGCTTTCGCCAGATTCATAACGGGAACCCCGCTGGTGTTGCAGAGGACGATCACACCCATCGCCAAATCATCAGACCAGAGGATAGCCGTTGAAACGCCGGTTAAGCTGCCTCCGTGTCCGATTACCGTAATGTCGTCCAGAGCGAACGTCTGCAGAGCAAAACCATAGCCGACATGATGGCTGTAGGTTTGACGTTGCTTTTGCATCTCACCAATCCCGGTATCACTTAAAAGCCTGCCCCCGGCATAACGGCCGTGATTCAGCCACATGGTCACGTAGCGTTCCAGATCGGCAAGGGTTGACTTCAGAGAACCGCCGCCCATCATGACAAACTGATTATCAAGCCAATCGTGCGTCGCCCGCAGACCAGTTTTGCCGGGAACATAGAGCGTATTGGCATTCTCATCCTGCAGCGGTTTGCTGAAACTGTAGGTCGAACGGTTCATCCCCAGCGGAGCCAGAATATGTTTCTCCACATATCCCGCATAGGAATTCTCTCCGCCATAGAGACGGATAATTTCCGACAGCATGGCAAAACCATCGTTGGAATAACTGACATATTCACCCGGCTGACCTAAAAAGGTCTTGACTTCACTCAATTGCTTCAGCAATAATTGGATGCCTGCTTGGGCGACGGTCGCTGAATAGGCCAGATCCTGCCGCTCCTCTGCCGGCAGGTCCAGCGTAGGTGCAACCTTGCTCAATAATAAGCGCGGCTGGGGTGGGTAACCGGCGCTGTGACAAAGCAGATGCCATAAACGCGGCATGTTTTGATTGGGATAATTAAACTCAGGCAGATAGCGGTTGACCGGAGCATAGAGATCGAGGATGCCTCTTTCCACCAACTGCATAATGCAGAGAGCAGTAAAGGATTTGGTGATGGAAGCCAAACCGAAGATGGTATTCTCATCCAGCGGCAACTGTTTTTCCAGATCACGATACCCGAAAAACTGGCGGTAGACCGTCTCGCCTTTTTGGCTGACTACGCCAACAGCCGTTCCGACAGCCTGATAAGCGGCCATAAAATCACGGACCATCTGTTCAAATTCCTGTTGATACGCTGCGTTTAATTGCATTTGCTCTCTCTCCCTTTGTTTTTATTTTAAGAAGCAGTTCTCTTATCCATTGTCGGTGGCAAAGCTTAATCCTTTTCTTTTTACCGTCTTTAGCGCAGGCCAACCGCCAATTCTACCGCCACGGCTTCCACAGCCAAACGAACAGATTCCGCCATGGGCAATTCCTGCTGACCGACGATATAATGGTTGCACTTATTCATGGGAATCAGGATTTTTTTCGCCTTGCTGCTTCCTACCGCCACCGCCATAGCCGGAGTGACTTCTCCCAGCAAAGCATTGGCCAGCACGATCCCGGTGGGACCGATGATCAAATCAGCCTCGCCGCTATTATAGATCACCGGATTTTCACCGGTCGCTCCGCTTTCCGCCCCAGCGCGCAGCATGGCCGCGGTCGCCGTACTGTTGGTACCCAAAGCAATCAGCCTGATTTGCGGCCAGCGTTTGAGCAACTGTTCCACAAGCAGAGCACCAAGCTTGCCGCCCTGACCATCCATAACCAGAATTTTCATGGTAAAACCTCCTTCGCGTTTCCGGCTTACTTTTCTTCTATTATACATGAGAAAGCAAATCTTCACAAGCAATTCAGCGCAGCTTGGCTTGCGATGCAAGCAAGCAAAAAAAAGTCCTCCTTTCCCGGCAAACGGCAGGCAAGTGTCGCTCCGCCGGTCGGAAAGAAGGACAATTTTGTTGAACAAAAACGGATCCGCCGCGCTTTTACATCATCGTCAGGGTATAGATTAAAGTCGTTACAGCCACAGCCAGCCAGGTGCAGCCGCCCAGTAAAATCGGTCTCAAGCCTTTTTGAAAGAGTTCTTTGATTTTAATCTTGTAACCCACGCCGACAAGCGCCATGGTGATCAAGAATTTATTGCCTTTACTCAGCCAGGGAGCGACAGACGCGGGAATCAAGCCGAAAGTTTTGCAAATCGCCAGGGCTAAAAAGCCCAGCACAAAGTAGGGGAACGATTTCAGCATCTGTTCCTTCATGGACAACTGTTGTTCTGTGCTGCCGGATTTTTTACTTTCACGCAGTACCCAAATGACTGCCGCCATAGCCACAAAAATCAACATGGTTGTGCGAACCAGCTTCACCACAACCGCCAATTGGCCGCCGGTCATGCCGCTGATGCCAACCGCACCTTGCATCAAGCCGTCATATGTGACACCGGCTGCTGTGACGCTGGCCGTATCGCTGATTGCCAA
>JAJFTT010000064.1 GCA_021372785.1 Negativicutes bacterium
TGATCACTTCGTCACAATGAATGATATAAGCGCCTTTCAAACGGATCTCACCATCCGGACGCAAACGGAAGAATTTCTTTGGCGGATCTTCCATAAAATCTTCCTGTTCAATATACAATTCACGGCAGAAGGGCAGCAAATGCACCCCCGCTGCCGGATTCTCCGGATTGTTCTCCAATTCCAGCATTTCGGTTTTCTCTTCCGGATAATTGCTGATGATCACCTTGAGTGGGTTCAGCACTGCCATCGCCCGCACGGCGCTGGCATTCAATTCTTCCCGAATACAATGTTCCAAAAGAGCCGCATCCACCGTCTTCGGCGAACGTGAGATACCGCAGCGATCAATAAAGTCTTTTAAAGCGGCGGGCGTATAACCGCGCCGGCGCAGTCCGCAGATGGTGGGCATGCGCGGATCATCCCAGCCGTCGACCCAATTTTCCATCACCAATTTGCGCAGTTTCCGTTTACTCATGATCGTGCCGGTAATGTTCAGGCGAGACCATTCATACTGATACGGCACATGATCCCCGGGCGTCTGCCGCCATTTGACATGATCGATAAACCAACGATATAACTCATTGTGATCAGCATACTCCAGAGAGCACATGGAATGCGTCACACCTTCAATCGCATCGGAAAGAGGATGCTGATAATCATACATCGGATAAATATGCCATTTCGTACCGGAACGGTGATGCGGTGCGTTTTTGATCCGATAAATGACCGGATCGCGCATATTGATATTGCCGGCCTTCATATTGATTTTCGCCCGCAGCGTACGGCTGCCTTCCGCAAATTCGCCATCCTTCATGCGCCGGAATAAATCGAGATTTTCGGCGATGCTGCGGTTGCGCCAGGGGGAATCGATACCCGGCTCCGTCAAGGTACCGCGGTACTGCCGTATTTCATCCATGCTGAGATCATCGACATAGGCTTCCCCATCTTTGATCAACTGCACGGCGAAACCATAGAGCTTCTCAAAATAGTCGGAGGCATAGAAAAGCCGGTCTTCGTAATCGTAACCCATCCAGTGAATGTCTTCAATAATGTTGTCAACAAATTCCTTTTCTTCGGCATCGGGATTCGTATCGTCAAAGCGCAGATTGCATTTGCCGCCCATTTCTTCTGCCAAGCCGAAATCAGCGACCAGCGCCATCAGGTGACCAAGGTGCAGATAGCCATTGGGTTCGGGTGGGAAGCGGGTTTGGATCGCGCCACCGTTTTTCTGATTTTTGATGTCTTCCAACATGATCTCACGGATATAATTGCTTGAGGTGGAAGCTTCGCTTTTCACCGTCCGGTTGGTATTTTCCAACACGTCTGCCATGGCATTTCCTCCTTTGTTTATTTTCAACGGAAAAGCGGAACGCTTTTCCGCTGTATTATCAAGATTGTATGCTTTTTCTCTCTCATAGTCAAGTTGAAATGCAAAACAGAAGCTGAATTGATGAGACTCTGAGAGGGTCCGTAAGTTCTTCTTGATCCGCAATCACGACGGGGTGCGGGGAGAAACCTGCGGTTTCAGGATATTCCATTTTTATCCATTCATTCTGTTCAAAGACAATCCGATTCATCTTGTTGTGTTTCCGCTTCCGTCTCGCTGCCAAGACATAATTGTTTCAGTCGCAAACCGGCCTGGTAAATTTCCTTTTTGCTGAGCTTGTCCTGATTGATCTGATAGAAAACTCGCATCGCCTCTCGCAGAGAACAATTTTGCTGCCGCATGATCTGAACCAGCTTCGCTTCTTGGCAAATTGTTTCTGCGTCTGTGTCTGCCTCATTGGCTGCGGCAGATACTTTGGCAAAGCTGACAACCAGAACATACTCTCCTTTTTGATAATCCGGATTGGTCATCACTTCTTTTTCTACTTCCGGCACCGTGCCATGATAACTCCGTTCGAATTTTTTGGTAAGGTCATTGCAAAGGCAGACCTCCGCCTGAGGGGCTGTCTGGCAAAGCACTGCCAAAGTTGCTTTTAAACGCAGCGGCGATTCATACCAAGCGCAGGTGCACTGCGGCGCTGCGATCCGTTTGCGAAATTCCTGCTCAATCAGTGTTTTCTTGCGTGGCAGAAAACCGCCGAAGTAGAATTCCTGTAAATTAAAGCCGCAGATCGATAGCGCTGTCAGCATAGCACAGGCGCCGGGAATTCCGATCACCTGAATCTGCGCCCGGATCGCTTCCTGAACCAGCAGACTGCCCGGATCGCTGATGCAGGGTGTGCCGGCATCCGAAATAAGCGCCAGATTCTCTCCGTTCAGCAAATGCTGCAGCAGAGATACAGCTCTTTGTTGTTCATTGAATTTATGATAGGAAATCAGCCTGGTCCCGATGGCAAAGTGCTGCAATAAATGACTCGAATTTCGCGTATCTTCGGCAGCGATCAAATCCACACTTTTTAAGATTTCGATGGCCCGGGGAGAAAAATCGGCCAGGTTGCCGATCGGTGTCGCTACAATATACAATATTCCACGGTTGTCGATCATATTTTTTCTTTCCTCTGTATGCGAATCAGTGAATGGGAGATAGGAACCGTTAAATCAAACTCTTTGCAGTAAAAAAACAAGTTCATTGCTGATTTGAAAAGAACGGATGACGCAAAATTCGCTGGGCAGCCGGCTGAGAAAAAATTCGCTATAAAATTTTTCCATCCCTTTGCGTTTTCCGCTCAGGCTGAGCGTTGGAAAAGAAACGACAAAACGGCTGGCCTGCAATTGCGAGAGCAGTTCAAACGCTCTGCCCTTTTTTTGCTGCTCCAAAACAGGAAAGAGCTTGAGCATAAAAACCAGATCCGCCTGAGCTGTCGGTGTGGTCAGGATCAGATCGGCTGTTGCTGCCATGTAGGCGGTCTGACCGGATTTCCGAAAGAAAAGATTGAGCAGTTCCGTCGTCGCATGACTGAGATCATAAGCGCAATAACTCAGTGGTTTGGCCGGGAACCAGTAGATGGCACAGGGATTGAAACCGCAGCCCAAGTCCAGCACCCGATCCTCTTGCCGCAGAAAACCGCTCAAATTCGCATAGAACTCTTTGATTTCCGGAAAACGTTCGCGCGTGGAAGCATGCAGCTGCAGCAGCTGGTCGGCGAGCTCTGCCGGCGATCCGTCTGCCGGCTGCCAGGATGCAAGCAGCTTCTGTGAAGCGGGAAGCGAATCTTCCCGCAGATAAGAGCCATAGATTAGATGGATCTCTTTGCGAATCGCTTTCATCAAGTCTTTTTCTTTTTTATATTTGGGGTATTCCTGCTGACAAATTCGTGTGATGAGCTCATCGGATAAGCCGCTATATTTCTTGGCAGCACGGATCAGGCAGCCGATCTCCTCAACGCTTCTCATCAGCAGCCTCGGCCTGAATGTTTTCAGCCTGGTATTTTTCCATCAGCTGTGTATAGAAGCGCACATTGTGCAGAGTCGCCAGGCGGAAGCCAAGCGAATCACCTACTTTATATAGATGTCTCAGATACGCTTTGGAATAACGGCGGCAGGTCAGACAGTCACACTGCTCTGAAATCGGCCGCTGATCGCGGTAATGGGCATCATCCATAATATAATGATAGTGATAATCGGCTGCATCGCTGGCATTGTCACTGTCAAACACATAAAGACGATTGTGCCTGGCTTCTCTGGTAGGAATCACACAATCGAACAGATTATACCCCATCTTGATGCAGACGCCGATATCTTCCGGTTTTCCCAGACCCATCGCATATTTCGGTGTCTCATCCGGCATTAAGTCCGCCGTAAAATGCAGGATATCCTCTACAAGTTTGCCGTCTTTGTCCAGCGGCCAGCCGCCAAAGCCATAACCGTCAAAGCCGATCTCTTTCAGCTGCTCCGCGCACCATTTGCGCATCGCTTTGTTGCCGCCACCCTGGATAATGGCAAAAAGCAACGGCCGTTTTTCAGGATTGATCTTTCTCGCCTTCATCTGTACAAGGTACTCTGCTTTGCAGCGCTTTGCCCAGGCCACTGTGACTTCCACCGCAAATTGGTTGATTTCATCGCTGTCATCCGGCTGGGTGCAGTAGTCCAGACACATCATAATATCCGAACCATAAGTGAACTGCGCCTGAATGCATTTTTCCGGAGTAAAAATGATTTTTTCATTGCTGTCATCCGGCCGGAACACAATTTCATTTCTTCTGATTTCACCGAATTTAGGATTCTGATGAATCAACGAGAAGGCTTGAAAGCCGCCGGAGTCTGTCAGGATCGGGCGCTGCCAACCGGTAAAAGCATGCAGTCCGCCTATCGCCTTAATTGTCGCCAGGCCGGGTTTGGTCAGTAAATGATAGCTGTTCATCACAATGCCCTGGACTTGACAGTGTTCCAGATCCTCCATATCCAGACAGCGCACAACACCATAGGTACCGTCCGGGAAAAACGCCGGCAGCCTTACGGTTCCGTGCGGCAATACGAGTTTATTTTCCATATCCATTCCTCATTTTCTATTTTTCCGGCTGTTGCTTACAGAATTTTTTCCAGCAGGGCATCAGCAGAGCGAAACTGCCTTGCCAGACCGGCCGCTTTTAGGTTTCTCTCTTATTTCTTGCTCTTTGAATCAATCTCCTGTGCAGCCTTGTGTTTTTATCATGGATCGGATCCTTTCTTTATGAACAGTAAAAATAAGAAATCACGGTAGCATGCCAGACTGCCGCCGTGATTTTTAGATTTGTTCTGCAAAGCAATCCTTACTGCTCTGCGAAAAAACTTCTCCAACTCCAGAAATCGTTTCTCTACACTAATGCGGGTCCTTTGTACTTGCACAGTCATCGTAAGAAGCTACGTGCGGAACGGTCAAGACCGTTCCCTACCTTTGCGCGTTCGTACTCCTTACACAATCATCGTAAAAAGCTACATGCGGAACGGTCAAGACCGTTCCCTACCTTTGCGCGTTCGTACTCCTTGCACAATCATCGTAAAAAGCTACATGCGGAACGGTCAAGACCGTTCCCTACCTTTGCGCGTTCGTACTCCTTGCACACTCATCGTAAAAAGCTACATGCGGAACGGTCAAGACCGTTCCCTACTTTTGCGCCATCCTGCTATTGCGCTAGGTTATAATTATTCCATCGCTTGGTGCTGAAAACAATTGATGTCCCAGCGTAGCATCCTCGTTTTGCGGTGTTGATATCACTATGTGTAAATTGTAGGGAACGGTCTTGACCGTTCCGCGTGACTCCGTCCTAGCGTTACACCATCGTTTTGCGATGATAATTAAATCATGTTACACTTGACACAATACCGTTCCCTACCTTTGCGCGTTCGTATTCCTTGCACACTCATCGTAAAAAGCTACGTGCGGAACGGTCAAGACCGTTCCCTACCTTTGCGCGTTCGTAATAGCCGCACACTCCTTATGAGTTGCTGCGTGCGGAACGGTCAAGACCGTTCCCTACCTTTGCGCCTTCGTAATAGCCGCACACTCCTTATGAGTTGCTGCGCGCGGAACGGTCAAGACCGTTCCCTACTTTTGCGCGTTCGTAATAGCCGCACACTCCTTGTGAGTTGCTGCGTGCGGAACGGTCAAGACCGTTCCCTGCCCTGGCGCCTTCGTAATAGCCGCACACTCCCTTGTGAGTTGCTGCGCGCGGAACGGTCAAGACCGTTCCCTACCCTGGCGCCGGTTGGCAGCGATTAGCTTTGATTGGTCTCTCCGCCCGCTTGCAGTTCCTGATAGATAAACGGAACCACCTCTTCCGGCGTAATATTCAAAACAATAGCAAATTCATCAAAGAGAATTTTCTCCGCCGTATTCAAGGCTTTTTCGTCGCCGGACCACAATTTTTTGCCTTCCCGGCTGCGGTCTTTTTTCTGAAGATAGATTGATTTCATCATGCAAACAAGTTCGCGGTGATCACCGCGGCCAAATATATCCTTGTATTTTTCACTGCGAAGTTTGCTGTCTGCAATCCAGGTTGTCTGTTCCTCCGGTATGAGTTTGATCAATTCATGAATTTCATCCGGGCTAAGAAGGTTTCTCATTTTAGAAGTAAGCAGCGCATTATCCAGCGGTACATAAATAATTGAACCCTCCGTATTGATCGGTTTCAAGAGATAATATTCTTTTTCACTGCCGCCAAACTTTTCTTTTTTAATCCCGGTAATCTGACAAACACCGTTAGTACCGTAGACAACATAGGTATTGATTGTTAGCATGATCGTAACTCCTTCCCCAGGGCAGGCAGGATCTTCAGTTTGCTTTGCTGCAGCCGATTACTATTTGCTGAACCGCTGTTATCCTTCTATCACACAGCATGCTAAAAAACAACGTAGAGTTTGCCACACCTGGACTGACGTTCCGTTCAGCAAACCGCGCGTTGTTTTCACTGCTTTATTCTAGTACCGTTGATCGGATTCGCACTTATTTTCGGAAAATTCCGTCTGTTTTATCTCTGATTCGCTCACCTGATAAGTTGATTATACATCCAATTGGCAGTTTTGTCAAGATTAACCTTTTAAAATCCGAGTTTGCAAACTCCTTTTTTACAGATCCTTTGCACAGCGGTAAAATTTGAAACAGGCGGCAGGCGGCAGCTTCATCTTTTATGCAAAAGCATCCGCACGAAACCTTCAGTAAATGGTTTTCGTGCGGATGTGTGGAGCAGGCGATCACCCTCGCGTTTTATTGCTTCATACCGGTCTTGCCGGTGAAATGGAACTGTTTAATTTTCATAGCCGGCACATAAAAATTGCCGACAAAAGCGGAAAACCGTTCGCAGTCGCTGCTGATTGCCTCAATTTGGTTAAACGCTTTCAGCATGCTTTCTGTCATGCGCATATTGTTCACGGCAGCGGTTACGACTCCGTTTTCAATTTTAAAAAAGCCATCCCGCGTCAGTCCGGTCAACAAGGCCTGGCGCGGATTGACCGGATTCATATAGTGGAAACGAGTGACCAGCAGACCCTGCTCCGTTTCGGCTATGATTTGCTGCAGTGTTTTTTCACCCGGCGTGACGACAATATTGATGGGAATCGCTCCAAACAGATCCATACCGACCGAATGGCCTGTGCTGGCAACTCCTGCTTTGGCGCCGCTGGCCAAATCGTAGGCAACTTCTTTGGCAACCCCCTGCTCAATCAGGTTTAACTTTTGCCGCAAAGAACCTTCAAAATCAAACGGAATGCCAAGGGCGTTTTCGTTTTCCCAATCATCTTTGATGCTGAGTTTTTGATCAAAGATTTTTTCTCCCAAACGGTCCGTTAAGAAACTGCTTTTCTGCTGCAGACTTTTACCGGAGAATCC
The DNA here is from genome assembly GCA_021372785.1 of Negativicutes bacterium. NCBI lineage: Bacteria > Bacillati > Bacillota > Negativicutes > Negativicutes bacterium. Next base: position 7,247 of record JAJFTT010000064.1, read on the forward strand.
CAAGAGTGTGGTATACATCAGGAGATCGAAGACGGCATTTGGCTCCAATATTACGGTATAAGCACCCACATCCAGGTCAATCGGCGCTTGATTGGCCTGCGCTTTCTGATCGGCCCGCCGGAAAGCGGCTGCCAATTCCAGTTCACCGCCGCGGGCAGCAACTGCGCCGGCATAACCGGAAGCCCCGTTTTCGTGCGAGATCAGCACGCTGCAATTGGCGCTGTTGCTTCTGAAATAGCGGCGAATTCCGCAGGAATTGCCCAGAGCCAGTGCGTTTTCACCATATGAAAGCTGACCGTAAGCCTGATAAGGCAGCTGAATCCGATCCAGTTGTTCTCCCAACCGCAAAGCTCTTTGTTCGGCGGAAAACTCATCCGCCAGAGCCTGATTGAACCGTTCCATTTCTATGCTAGCCGGCTGGCTGACCAGAGCGGGAACCTCTTCCCCTTCCGGCAATAACATCAGATTCTCTATGGCATCCGCTACCGCTCGCTCGATCCCCTGCCGGGTGATTTTATTGGTGGTAACCTGACTCTTTTTCTGTTTGCCCATCACCGTGATCCGCAGATCGGTCACATCTTCAAAAACATTCTGATGGATTTCAGAGTTGGCAAAACGGGTGAGTCCTTCGGCGGAACTGCTGGCGAGCACAAGGATAGGATGCTGTCCGGCTGCCGCAACCGCCCAATCGATCATCTGATACAATTCTGCTTTATTGAACATCAGCCACACCTACTTTTACCTTTCTGAAGCGGGCCGGTGCGGAACCGTGTCCCACATGCGCCACTTGTCCGGGTTCGCCTTTGCCGCAGTTCGGCGTACCAAAGAGTTTCCAGTATTTCGCTTTCGCCACACCGTCGCAGCTGTTCCAAAACTCCGGCGTAATACCGGTATAGAGCGGATTCTTGAAAATTTTACCGGTCAATTTGCCGTCTTTAATTTCATAGGCTATTTCGGTGGCAAATTGGAAATTCGTGCGGCGGTCGTCGATCGACCAGCTTTGATTAATGTCCAGATAGAAGCCGTATTGCACACCGCCAATCAGCTCATCCAGTTCAAAGTCGCCGGGCAGCAAGCTGATGTTGGTCATGCGCACAATTGGAATCCGGGCCCAGCCGTCCGCTCTGGCGGTACCATTCGGCAAAAGCTGCGCAACCGCCGCCGTATCGCGGCTGGTCAGCACGTTTTCCACCACACCCTTGGTGATCAGCGGAATGCGCTGAGCGGCAATGCCGTCATCATCATAACCAAACGTACCAAGTCCGCACGGACAAGTGGCATCCCCGACGATATTGATCAAGGGAGAACCGTAATGGAATTTACCCAGCATATCCGTGCTGATGAAGGATGTGCCGGCATATCCTGCTTCATAGCCTAAAATTCGGTCAAGTTCCAGCGGATGCCCCACCGATTCATGGATCTGCAAAGTCAGCTGACTGGGATCAATGACCAAATCGAAATAACCGGAAGGACATTCTTCCGCTGTCAGCAAAGCCATCGCTTCCTTGGCCACTCTGGCGCTGTTTTCCACCAATTGCAGGTCACGCACAAATTCATAACCGGCCGTTGCATAATTGCCCCTGGCTGAGTTGGGGAAACTGCGCGTCTGCATTTCACCTTGAGCAACTGCAACCGCATCGATCCCGCCGCCGGATTCCACCAAGGTTTGGCTGATATAAGATCCTTCGGTATCGGCAAAAATTTTATATTCTTTGCGGAATCCCAAAGCGCCATGGGTGCGGAAGATCGCAGGAGCCGCCTGACGCATTGCTTTTTCCGCCGTAAACAACAGCTCTAATTTCACCTGTTTGGCTACGGTAAACGGGTCAATTTCAATGGGAGTCTCGTAATGGTCCACTACAATTGGTTTGACCGCCAGTTTAATTGGCGTTTTTTGCACCAAACGGCTGGCTTTGGCAATCGCCAGCGCCTGCAAAGCAGTTGCTTCCATTTGAGAAAAATCCTGTGAGGCGGCAAATCCCATCGAGCCATCCAGAAAAACACGGATACCATAGCCATAGGATGTGGTGGTGCTTAAGCTCTGGACCTTCAGATTTTCGGTTTGGATATTCTCCTGTAAAATTTCATTGACACGCAGATCGGCATAATCCACTTGCTTTTCTTTTAGAAAAGCCAACACTTCAAGGATTTTTTCTTTCAAACCGGTCCCTCCTTCACTAAAATAAATGAAATCGCAACTATATTCTACATAGATTACTCAATTCCTTTTGAATTTGCTTCGCCTGCAAAGGATCTTTGGAAGCGACAACATCGCCCGGCCTTGACATGATTCAAAAAAACAAGATCCGAATCAAGATATCCTTTCGGATTTCAGATCTTGCCCTGTTTCTTCCATTGTTTTGGGTTTCGCTTGCCCTCCCCTGAGATGAATTGGTTTCCCGGTCGGATTATCGTGCCGATTCCATTTTCAGTTCGCCCAAAATCCTTTTTTTTGCAGCTTCCACTTCGAAATAAACCCGTTCCAGATCAATGGTGGGATAATCTCCATCCCGATAAATTACCTTGCCGTCAACCATCGTCAGGCAAACATCACTGCCGCTGGCCGCGTAGAGCAGATTGCTCAGCATTTGATGAACCGGCTGCCAGGAGGGTGAAGTTGTGTCCAGCACCGTCAGATCTGCCCGGTAGCCTGTTGCCAGGATACCGCAATCCTCACGCCGCTGGGCCCGCCAGCCATTGCCGACAGCCGCCTGCAGCGCTTCTGCCGGCGTGACTAAGGTGGGATCGTTGTATTTGGTTTTTTGCAAAAGGGCAAAAAAGCGCATTTCCTCCAGCATATTCAAGTTGTTATTACTGGCTGCACCATCGGTTCCCAAAGCAACCCGGATTCCGGCCTGCTTCAGGTTTAGATAAGGCAAAATTCCGCTCGCCAGTTTCAGGTTGCTCTTGGGACAGGTCGCCACTGTCACCTGATGTTCCTGTAAAATCGCATAATCTTCCGCTTCCAGCCATACGCCGTGTGCCGCTGTGACCGGCACATCGAACAGGCCCAGGCGATTAAAATACTGCACCGGGGTAAACCCTTGGTGACGGCTGCGGCAGCCTTCCGTTTCTTCTTTGGTTTCGCAAAGATGCACGTGAATGCCGGTTTGCAACTCCTTTGCCAAACCGACTGCTCCTCTGACCATTTTTTCATCGGTGGTATACTCGCCATGCAAACCAACATCGATACGGATCAAGCCGTCATCGGCGCCGTGATACTCCGAATGAACCCGCCTGGTTTCCAAACTGACCGGTGAACGGTTAAAATCGCCGCCGTAAGTACCAACAAGGGTATGAGAAAGATTTGCTTTCATACCGGCCGATAAAAACGCATCCGCGATCTGGGGGACGAAATAGTACATATCCGTCGTAGAGACGATACCAAAACGAGCCATTTCAGCAATGCCCAAAAGGGTAGCATAATAGATTTCAGACGGTTTCCAGTGTGCTTCAAACGGGAAAATACAATTGTTCAGCCAAGACGCCAAAGCCATGTTTTCTCCATAGCCTCGCAGCAGCGTCATCGGGGTATGGCTGTGGCTGTTGACAAACCCGGGCAGCAGCAGTTTCCCTTCCCCACGGTAGCATTCACCGAAATCGCCTTGCGGCGGCGTCTCGCCCGCATAGGCAATTCTCTTATTCTCGACAGCAACATAACCATTGGGAATCACTTTGTGATTCGCATCGAGAAACGCTATGTTTTGAAACAGCATCTTACTTTCTCCCTTCCAACCGGACCGCCAGTCAGGCGGCGCAGACCGACTGTCGGCCGTAATCCGGATTGACCACAAAGCTGAATTTCCGCACGGTTGCTCTGATCAGCACACAACTTTTAGGCGGGTTTGAAAATTTTCTGAGGGTTTAAGATCGCATAAGGATCAAATACCTGTTTCACCGCCTGCATTAAGCAAACCTGTGCCCGCCCTAAGCGCTGCAGTAAATACTCCTGTTTTTCCCATCCGATGCCATGCTCCCCGGAAACCTGCCCTTCATAGAGCGCTGCCTGCTGGTAAAGCGCTGTCATGACTGCTTTCTTCCCTTTTTGCCAGTCGGATTCCTGCATATTTTCTCGCATAGCATAAATATGCAGGTTTCCATCCCCTGCATGTCCGAAACCACGGATGCCAACGCCGTATTTTTCTTCCAAACCATGGGCAAACTGCATAAACTCAGCCACCATTTTTCGTGGTACTACAACGTCGCATTCATCGATTTCACCGGCAGCTGCCTTGATGCCCTCCAGAAAAGCGCTGCGAGCGCTCCAAATGGATTCTTTGCGCTCCGCTGTATCCGCAATCAGCACATCCAGAGCGCCGTTGTCTAAACATAAATCAGCGGCTGCCTCATAGATCTGCTCTAGTTCCGCCGGACTGTTGCCATCGAAGCTGAGCAATAAATAGGCCGGCGCTGAATGATCCGGGAAATGTTTGCCCAGAAAATGTTCCGCTGCTATGATCGTTTCACGTTCAAAAAACTCCACCGCCACCGGATTCGTGCGTGACTGCAGTATGAAAGGCACCGTATTGATCGCAGTTTTCAAATCCGCAAAGGGAACAAGTAAACTGATTGTTTCAGACGGGTAAGGCAGCAATTTCAAAATCGCTTTGGTCACGACCGCCAGCGTTCCTTCCGAACCAATAATCAAATCTTTCAGATCATAACCGGAAGAATTCTTCGCGACCTTGCCATTGAGATTGAGAATCGTGCCGTTTGCCAAAACCACTTCCAAGCCACGGATATAATCCCGGGTGACACCATATTTTACAGCCCGCATGCCGCCGGCATTCGTAGAAATATTGCCGCCGATGCTGGCGCTTTTTTCACCCGGATCCGGCGGGTAAAAAAGCTGCCGTTCCTCAACAAATTTGGTAACATCCATCAGGAGGACACCGGGTTCCACGGTCAGGGTCAGGTTATCCAGATCGAGCTCCAAAATATGGTTCATTTTACTCATATCCAACGTAATGCCGCCCAAAACAGGTACGCAGCCGCCAACCAAACCGGTCCCCTGCCCCCTCGGCGTCACGGGGATGCGCTGCTCGTTGGCAAACTGCAGTATTTCGGCTACCTCGGCGGCAGACAGCGGCTGCAGAACAACCTGAGGCATCACAATCATACCGGACAGTTCGTCGTGACCATATTCCGCCGCAATCGCATCCCCCGCCAAAACGCGGTCCGCCGTCAAAATGCGGCGCAGCGCCGCAAGATGCTCCGCAGTTATTTGTTGATAAGTGGGCATCTCAAACACCTGCCTTTTCATCCAGGATAGCCGATAATTCTCCGACAAATTCAAGATAATCCCCCACCAAACCAAGATGTGCAACCTGAAAAATCGGGGCCTGGGCATCTGTATTGACGGCGATTGTATACCCGGAGCCGCTCATCCCAGCCACAAACTGCACCGAGCCGGAAATTCCTAAAGCAATCAGTAATTTCGGTTTGACTGTCCTGCCGGATAAACCAATCTGCTGGCGCGCATCCGCCCAGCCTGCTTCGATCATCGGTCTGCTGAAAGCCAGAGAAGCATTCAGTCGATCCGCCAATTGCCGGATCAATTTCAGATCTTCCTGTCGTTTTACGCCGCGGCCGACGGCAAGAATAACTTCGGCGTCACTGATATCACGAACAGGCGGTTTTGCTTCCTGCCGCAGCAGCGTGATGGCGGAAGCCAGCTGTGTTTTGCTCAATTGACGAAACTCAATTTTCGGCGGTGCGGCAGCATTCGGCAGCGCAGCCTGCATCACTTTGTACCGCACGGTCGCCATTTGCGGCCTGCTGCCCGGCGTTTTGATTTGTGCCATAATATTGCCGCCAAACGCCGGCCGAATCTGCACCAGGGCGCCATTGCTTTCCACACGCAAAACCGTGCAATCCGCCGTTAATCCGGTAGAAAACCCAGCGGCAAGCCGCGCTGCCAGGGAACGGCCCAAATTCGTTGCGCCCATTAAAATGATATTTGGCTTCTTATCCATGATAAAATCCGTCCAGGCCGCCGTATACGGTTCAATGCGAAAATAGCGCAGTTCTTCCGCTTCATAGATTACCAAATCATCCAGACCGTATTGCTTCGCCTCTGCAATTGCCGCCGTTAAATCCATCCCAATCAAGACACCCCAAACGCGCTGCTGTAATTGTTTCGCTAATTCCAGAGCTTTCCCCACCAATTCCCAAGCGATCGGATGGATTTTGCCGTTCTGGCACTCTAAGTAGACTGCCAGGTCTTTCCAACCGCTGAAATCCTGCTTCGGTTCCGTTTCTTCCACCAGTTCAATCGCGCCGGCAGAAAACTTCAAGCAGAGCTTACAGAATTTACAGCGGTCATTCAGTGCAAGATCTCCTGATTCATCGATATAAAGTGCCTGAAACGGGCATAGACCAACAAGTTTATGATGGTCAACTACCTTGTCTTGATTTATCTTCAATTCTGCCAATTACTAGACCCTCCAGTCTTTTCAACTTAGAGCAACTTATGCTGCCGCAGTTTTTCCATGGCGGCCACCGCTAAGTTGTGTCCGTTGTCACGCAATATCTGATGCTCCCCTTCTGCTTGCGGCGGGAAAATACGTTCTACCTGGGTTGCCGAACCGGTTAAACCGTAATGACGCGCATCCCGATCCTCAAGGTCGTCCAGGGTTAACACCTTAACTGTCCGGGGGGCGGTAGCTTTTTTTAAACGATAGGAAGGTAAGCGCGGCACATAGATGTCTTTTTCAACGCTTAAAAGGCATGGGTATTTGATCCGAACCGTTTGGATGATTTGATTGAGATCGATTTTCACTTCGGCGTCTTGCTCGCCTGCTTTGATTTCAACGACATTGCACAAATTCGGCATCCCGAGCCAGTGCGCCAGTTCCGGTCCTACCTGTGCCGTATCACCATCTGTCGTCTGCTTACCGCAAAGAACCAGATCAGCCGCAGCCAGGGTTTGAATCCCCTGTGCCAGCGTATAGGCAGTAGCAAGAACATCCGCACCGCCAAAACGCCGGTCACTGAGCAACACGCCGGCATCCACTCCCATCCAATAGGCTTCGCGAATAACGGACATTGCCTGTTGAGGTCCCATCGAGATCACGGTAAGCCTGGCGCCGATTGCTTCTTTCAAGCGTAAAGCCGTTTCCAGGGCAAATAAATCATACGGGTTCAATTTATGGGCTATCCCTTCCCGTTGCAAAACCCCGGTTTTAGGATCTACTTCCACCTTCATCGTTCCCGGCACCTGCTTGATACATACAATAATATGCAATTTTTCCTCACCTCATCAAGAATCTTGCTTCCGGTCGCAGCAACTGATCTACCTATTTCTCTTTCAGATGGCGGTCTACCTGCTGCCAAAACAGAAAATGAAGAAAGACTCCGGAACTGCTTTCTTTTTATCAGCTCCGGAGCCTCTGGTTTTTATGCTTCTATTTATTTTGGCGGTAAGGCTTTCATAACTGCCTCTATGGTCAGATGGTGCTCTTTAGCGGCTTTGGCTACGTCGTCAAACTCCGCTTTCGTCTTGCAGACACCGTAACCTTGGGATGTTTTCAGTTGGATCGGACCGAATTCCGTCTGCACAGTTTCATAGCTGGAAGTGAGAACGTAGCGTTTGCAGGTGCTTTGTCTGACGCCAATGGTACTCGTATGCTTTAAGATCAGACCGGACAGTCTTTCGGCTGCTTCGGTTTTCGCAAGACAGGTCAGCATCATGGCGGCACGACCCTTTTTCATGGTAATCGGTGTGACAAAAACGTCCAAAGCTCCCGCTTCAAATAAAACTGCTTGCGCAAAGCCAAGCGTTTCCGGTGTCATATCATCGAGATTGCAAACCAATTCAACGATCTCTTGCTCAGCATCGGCCGTTTCACCCCAGAAAGCCCGCAGACAATTCGCGGCTTCAAACTCTTTGCTGCCCATGCCATACCCGATTTTCTCCACTTGCAAGACCGGCATAGCGCTGAAAGCAGAAACAAAATGCTTCAGGAGAGCGGCTCCGGTGGGCGTGCACAGCTCACCGCGGATCATACCGCCATAACTGGGAATTCCCTGCAGCAGCAGAGCAGTCGCCGGAGCAGGGACAGGCAGCAGACCATGCTGGCAGCGGACAAAACCACTGCCGACGTGAATCGGAGAAGCGATGATCCGCTGCGGCGCCAATTGTTCCAGCAAAAGGCTAACACCAACAATATCCGCAATGGCATCCATCGCGCCGACTTCATGGAAATGAATCTGCTCCACTGCCACGCCATGGACCTTTGACTCCGCTTCGGCAAT
>JAJFTT010000065.1 GCA_021372785.1 Negativicutes bacterium
CAATAGAGAATAACGGCAATCGCAAAGGCGATATTGGTGTGAATCACGCCGGCCGTAGCGAGATCTCCTCCAAATTGGAAACTGATGATCTGAATTAAAGTTTTAGGGAATGTTAATTCGATCCAGAAACCGGCCGATAAACCATGCAATTGTTTGATCAGGATGAAGAGCCAGGGCAGATAGAGCAAGATTTGAATCGAAGCTGCAATCAGAAAGAGCTTTAACTGATTGATCTGCTTTCCCAGGCAGAGATAAACAAACAGTGCGGCGTTGATCATTCCAACCGCTAATAAACCATAATAATGGGTGTAAGCGCTTGCCAAACTGAAGAGTGTAAACAGGCACCAATACGTCTTGGTGCCTGTTTTTAAGATCCTGTAAGCATAAATAAAGGCAAGCGTGACAAAAACCATAGTCCATGAGTACATTCTTATTTCGTTGGCATAGATGCACATGACAGGCAGAAAAAACGCCAGGAAAGAAAAGGTGATGCCGGCTTTTTCTCCCAGATCGTTTCGGATATGCGTATATCCCAAAGAGGCAAACGAGGCGATTCCAAGCATAGAAAAAAGTCTGTAGATGAGGATATTCTTGCCAAAAATCAGAGAAAGGACTCTTAACATCCAATAATACAGTGGAGGGTGCACATCGTTCGCCGTTATGGACCAAATTTCACGAAAACTATGACTTGCCAAAGATACGGAAAACGTTTCATCGAACCAAAGATTCGTATGAAATATACCCGCTGAAATAAAAAGGGTTCCTGTGATGATTAACAGTAGATGAATTTTTTTTGTGGATTTAAGCATTTTTCCCCCCAATGATATTCAATCGAACGCTCAGAACTCCGGCGTCCCGCAGGCGACCTACATGCCCGCACATGTGACGCCGGAGGATACTGTGCGGGCTCTTTCCCCTCCGGATGACAGGCCATCAGCAATCATTGATCCGTCGGTTGCCAATGCTTGATTGTCATCCGGCTTGAAAACAAAAGAAAGCGAACTACTTTAGCGATAACCTTAAGTCAGATGTAAGGCTGCCGGAGTCAGGCGTTCGCTTTGGAATGCTTATATTTTACACCACAGTGAGGGAAATGCAACAAAAAAGAAATTTCCCGGTTTTATAGTTTACTTTCTTATCAGGAAGTATTGCCGTAAAATAGGCTGAGAGAGAGATTGATGAAGGCCCTGACTTATTTCAATAGAGTGATCAAGTTCTTCTGAGGGCAGCACAGCTGGCAAACCGGGGGCGATCAGACAGTAAGCTGCCGCAGTAAAGCGTCATTGACTATACGGTATGGTATAAAATAACATCTGAAGAAATATTATGAATTTATCCGACTGAAAAGAGGAATTTGTCTGAATCATCCAGAATGCTCAAAGAAAACAGTTCATATCGGTGTTTTTAGAGTGGAAACAGCGATTACCTCGCAATTGTTGGCGGCGATACTGTCTTTGCTCACTGCACGCGGACGGACACTTTGCTTTGGTCAGAAGAGGGGGGATGGCGGGATGTTAGCGAAAATAAACGGGATCAGCCTGCAGGCTTTGGATGGGATCCTGATTGAGATCGAGGTATCGGTTCGCTCGCAAGGATTACCCAACTTTGATATCGTCGGTCTGCCGGACCTTTCCATTCGGGAAGCCAAAGATCGTTTACGTCTTGCCTTTCAGAATTCCGGTCTGCAATTTCCCTCCCACCATATCGTTGTCAACCTGGCGCCGGCCAATGTGAAAAAGGATGGCATTGGCTTTGACTTGCCGATGGCGGTCGGTATTGCAGCCGCTTCGGGTCAGATACCGGCAATTGAATATGCTGATACGGTTTTTATTGGAGAACTCGCCCTGGATGGCCGCATCCGAGCAGTGCCCGGTGTGCTGGCGAGGGCGATCAACGCAGCGAAACTTGGCGTCAAACGTTTGATCGTACCTTATGAAAACCGCCGGGAAGCGGCATTGGTCCGGGATCTGGCGGTTTTTGCCTTTCAGAACTTCTCTGATTTGAGTCTGTATTTAAGAGGTGAATTATTGAGCGCCGCTGCCTGCCAACCGGAGCCGGAATCGGAAAATTCGCCGGCACAGTGTGATTTTATGGAAGTGAAAGGTCAGCTGGCTGCCAAAAGAGCCCTGGAAGTTGCCGCCGCCGGCGGGCATAATCTGCTGATGATCGGCAGCCCGGGCAGCGGCAAAACGATGCTGGCCAAATGCATCCCCTCTATTCTGCCGCAGATGAGTTTTGCGGAAGCGCTGGAAGTAACCCAGGTGGCGAGCGTTGCCGGGTTGCTCAACAATACAAGCGGTTTGATCCGGCAGCGGCCTTTTCGCTCGCCGCATCATTCCATCAGCAACGCGGGGTTAGTGGGCGGCGGAGGCAATCCGCGTCCCGGTGAAGTGAGCCTGGCGCATCACGGCGTTCTATTCCTGGACGAATTACCCGAATTTCGCAAAGATGTATTGGAATTGCTGCGCCAACCCATGGAAGACGGCAAGGTTACGCTTGCCCGTGCCAGCGGTTCTTATACCTATCCCACACAATTTATGCTGGTTGCGGCGATGAACCCCTGTCCCTGCGGTTATTATGGCGATTTACAGCATGCCTGTACTTGCAGCGAACAGGCGATTCGACAATACCAGGGCAGGATCTCGGGACCGCTCTTGGATCGCATCGATCTTTTAGTGGATGTGCCGCGTTTGACCTATCGCGATATCACATCGATCACGCCATCAGAAAACTCAGAAAGCATTCGCCAAAGAGTGGAGATTGCCCGGCAGATCCAGCAGGAGCGTTTTTCAGCGAACGAGCTGACCTGTAACGCGGCGATGCGCGCAAAACAAATCAAACAATACTGTAAGCTTTCCAACGACTGCCAACAGCTCTTGAATACCGCCTTTCGCAAACTGAATCTCAGCGCCCGCGCCTATGACCGCATTCTGAAAGTTGCGCGCACCATCGCCGATTTGGCGGGAAGGGAAGCAATTGAAGCCATCCATCTGGCGGAAGCCATCGGCTATCGCGGTTTGGATCAGAAATATTTTAAATAAGGAGTCGACTATGTCAGTTTATGCCATTTCCGATTTGCATTTGTCTTCAGACGGCAGCAAACCGATGGATGTCTTCGGGTTGCGCTGGCAGCACCATGCCGAGCGCTTAGAAGAAAATTGGCGCGCTGTTGTTCGCCCGGAAGACTGGGTTCTGATTCCCGGTGATATCAGCTGGGGAATGCGCTTGGCGGATGCCGCTCAGGATTTTGCTTTTCTCGATCGTTTGCCGGGTAAAAAATTGATCGGCAGAGGCAACCATGATTATTATTGGCTTTCGCATCAGAAAATGCAGGAGTTCCTGCCGGACAGTATCCAGGCGGCAGACCGTCAAACTATTACGACCGGAGAATTTACGTTAGTTGCCACCAAGGGTTGGCTGTGTCCCGGCTCCGGCGCTTATACAGCGGCGCGGGATGAGAAACTGTATCTGCGCGAGGTGCAGCGGCTGCGGCTTGTTTTACAGCAGGTAAAAGATTGTGAGCGCCCTTTGATCGCGATGCTGCATTTTCCGCCGATGAATGAAAAAAATGAAATTTCCGGTTTTACACAATTGTTGGATGAGTTTCAAGTCAAACTGTGCATCTACGGACATCTGCACGGCCCGGATGGTCAAACCGGTTTCAACGGAAAGCTGCGGCAGACCCGGTATCAATTGGTTGCCGCTGATTATCTGTGCTTAAAACCGCTTTGTTTGGATGAGTGGATCTTTGCGGCAAAGGAAAGGAGGCGGTCTTGAAGATGGTTCTGACCGATACGGAGGAACGTTATTACTTGGGCTGCCTGTTCCGCTTGATCCATATCGGCAGAAGCAGAGCCGAACAGCTGCTTGCCTTTTTCGGTGACGCCAAAACCGCCTGGCTGGCGAATTTGGCGGAGTGGCGTGCCGTCATCCGTCTCAGCGAGCAGCAATGGCGGGAAGTCGCCGAAAGGAAAGCGGGCTTGCAGCCGGAGCAATTTTACAACGAGCTGCAGAAACGCAGGATTCGACTGCTGACCAGAGCAGATAAAGCGTATCCCAGAGAATTGCTGCAGATTCCCGATCCGCCCGCTTGTCTGTATTTGCAGGGAAATTTGCTGCCCGAATCTTCCTGCATTGCGGTAGTCGGTTCCAGACAAGCCAGCCACTACGGTAAAAACGCGGCGGAAATGCTGGCGGAAGGGCTGGCGGAATGCGGCTTTGTGGTGGTCAGCGGTCTGGCGCGCGGGATCGACGGAGCAGCGCATCGCGGAGCGTTGAAGAAGGGGGCTACCTACGCCGTTTTCGGCTGCGGTCACGATACTATTTATCCGGCGGAACATCTGAAGCTGGCGGAACAGATTCGGGAAAGCGGCGCTCTTTTGAGCGAATATGCGTTTGACCAAATTCCCAATGCCGGTTTCTTTCCGGCCAGGAATCGCATCATATCCGGTATGAGTTTGGGGGTTGTCGTTGTGGAGGCCAAAGCAACCAGCGGCTCCCTGATCACCGTTAATTGTGCCCTGGAACAGGGCAGAGAAGTTTTTGCTGTCCCGGGCAGTATCTATTCCGAGAATTCCCAAGGCTGTCATGCGTTGATCCGTCAGGGCGCCAAATTGGTTTCCTCTTTGGACGATATCATCGAGGAATTTCAATTTTTGCTGCCCCCAAAAGCGGCCGGGACGGCGGTATCGTCTGAACCGGAAGTGGCTTTGAGCCTGATGCAGCAGAAAATTTGGAATGAACTGGAGGCGGAACCGCGGCATCTCGATCAATTGTCTTTGCAGTTGCAACTGCCGGTTGGTCTCGTCTCGGCAGAGTTATTGCAGCTGGAATTGATGGGTTTCGCGCAAGGGTTAACCGGAGGTTATTATACAAAAAAAAACTAGTCAAGCAGATTGGGGCTTGTCAAAGCGCTTTTCTGCGGTTATGATAAGAAGGATCCTGTGCTGAATCACTGAAAATCAAAATTCAAAAAGTTAGTAGATTAAAAGAGAGTTGATGAATGATATGGCAGATAATCTGATTATCGTAGAATCTCCGGCAAAAGCAAGAACCATCAGTCAGTTTCTGAACGGCCGCTATCAGGTCAAAGCAACCATGGGTCACTTAAGAGACTTGCCCAAAAGCCAGTTCGGTATTGATTTGGCCAATCAATATGAGCCGAAATATATTACCATTCGCGGCAAAGGCGATTTGATCAAAGAATTGAAAGCTGCGGCCAAAAAAGCCAAACGCGTTTATCTGGCAACGGACCCCGATCGCGAAGGAGAAGCGATTTCCTGGCATTTATCCACTTTGCTGGGCATTGATCCCGGCAGCAATTGCCGGATTGAGTTTCACGAGATTACAGAAAAAGCGGTGAAAGCGGCGCTGCAGAATCCCAGACCGATTAATCTGAATTATGTCAACGCGCAGCAAGCGAGAAGAGTGATGGACCGCATTGTTGGTTATCAATTGAGTCCGCTGCTCTGGCGAAAACTGCGTTACGGCTTAAGCGCCGGTCGTGTACAGTCGGTGGCGGTGGCCATGATTTGTGATCGGGAAGAGGAAATCAAAGCATTTGTCCCGGAAGAGTATTGGACGCTGGCGGCAAAGCTCACTTTCAATCAGCAGCATTTCGAAGCAAAACTGACGGAATATCAGGGTAAGCAGCCGCAGCTATCGACGCAGGCGGAGACTGAGCAAATTCTGAACCAGCTGGAACCAACCTGTACTGTTTGGACTCTGAAAAAAGGGGAGAGAAGCAGACAGCCGGCGGCTCCTTTCACGACCAGTACCTTACAGCAGGAAGCCGCCAAGCGTTTCGGCTTTACCGCCAAAAAAACAATGATGCTGGCCCAGCAACTCTACGAAGGGATCGACCTGAACGACGAAGGTCCGGTCGGTCTGTTTACATATATTCGTACCGATTCGGTGAGTATTTCAGATTTGGCTTACGATCAATCCCAACAATACCTGCTGCAGAAATTTGGGAGGGATTACTGTTTAGAGCAGAAGCGTACTTTCCCCGCCCGGCGCGGTGCGCAGGAAGCGCATGAAGCGATTCGTCCCACTGATGTTTGGCGGGAACCGGAGCGGTTGCTGCCTTCTTTAAGCAAGGATCAATATAAACTTTACAAACTGGTTTGGGAGCGTTTTCTGGCCAGCCAGTGCGCTGCGGCGAAATATGATTATGTCACGGCGGATCTGCAGAATCAGTCTGCGGTTTTTCGGGTCAACGGTTCCATGATTCAATTTCCGGGCTTTTTGCAGCTGTTGAAGCCGGAAGAAGACGAGAGCGACGATGAAGTCGGTTTTCTGCCTCTCTTCGAGATCGGACAGGAAATTGCCGTGGAGCAATGGCTGCCGCAGCAGCATTTTACGCAGAGTCCGGTTCGCTATAACGAGGCCTTATTGATCAAAACAATGGAGGAACTCGGGATCGGACGTCCCAGTACCTACGCGCCAACCATTGAAACCATCCTGAAACGCCGTTATGTGGAAAGAAAAGAACGACGGTTTTGGCCGACCGAACTTGGGATCGCTGTCACGCAAATGTTGAAAGAGCATTTTCACACCGTGATTGATTCCGCTTTTACCGCTGATATGGAAAGCGAATTGGATCGGGTCGAAGAAGGAAATCTGCTTTGGCAGGAAGCAATCGACGCTTTTTATCAGCCTTTCTCTGTGCAGTTGACAGCGGCGGAACAGGAGATACCGGTTCAGGAAATTGCTGATGAAGTGACGGATGTGATCTGTGAATTGTGCGGCCGCAACATGGTGATCAAGCACGGCCGTTTCGGTTCCTTCTTAGCATGTCCCGGTTACCCGGAATGCAAAAACACCAAAAATCTCAGCGAGGATCTGCATCTTCTCTGTCCGCAGTGCGGTGAGGGGAAGATTGTGGAAAGAAGAAGCCGAAAAAGCGGCCGCCCTTTCTACGGCTGCAGCCGTTATCCCGAATGTAAGTTTGTGACGTGGGAAAAACCGGTCGAACGGGTCTGCCCGCTTTGCGGCAATTTGGGGATGAGTCAAAAAATCAATCAAAAAAAAGGAACCGTTACCTATCGCTGCATCAAACCGGAATGCGCGGGAGAAGAGGTTGTGGTCTTGGAAGAAGAACAGGAGGAGGTTTGAGATGGCAGCAGGTATCCATGTGGTGGGTGGCGGTTTAGCCGGATCGGAAGCGGCCTGGCAGGCTGCTCAGCGCGGTGTAAAGGTAGTTTTACATGAAATGCGTCCTGTCAAAGTCTCTCCGGCGCACCAATCCTCTTTTTTGGCCGAATTGGTCTGCAGCAATTCTTTAAAATCGGCCAAAACGGACAACGCGGCAGGACTCTTAAAAGCGGAAATGCGTTTATTGGATTCGCTGATCCTGCACGCCGCGGATGCCAATCAGGTTCCCGCCGGGCAAGCCCTGGCGGTCGATCGCGCGGCGTTTGCCGCGGCTGTCACGCAGGCGATCGAGCAGCACCCCAATATTACAGTCATTCGCGAAGAAGTGACAACGCTGCCGCTGCAGTCCGCGGAACCTTGGATTGTGGCCAGCGGCCCCTTGACTTCAGCAGCCTTGCTGCAGCATCTGCAGCAGCTTTTTGGAGAAGAACACCTCTATTTTTATGATGCGGCTGCTCCGATTGTCACAGCGGAATCGTTGGATCACAAGAAAATTTACCGGGCCTCCCGTTATGATAAAGGCGAAGCCGATTATCTCAACTGTGCTTTCAGTGAAGCAGAATACACTCGTTTTTGGCAGGAATTGGTTCGGGCGGAGCAGCATCCGCTGCATGATTTTGAAAGAGGTCACTTTTTTGACGGCTGCATTCCGGTGGAAGAATTGGCGCTGCGCGGCAAAGATACACTCGCCTTCGGACCGCTGAAACCGATTGGCTTGCGGGACCCGTGCAAAACAGAATTGCCTTATGCCGTGCTGCAGCTTCGCCAGGATAATCAGGCGGCCGATCTCTACGGTTTGGTTGGCTTTCAGACCAATTTACGCTTTGGGGAACAGGAACGGGTGTTCCGGATGATTCCCGGTTTGGAGCAGGCCGAGTTTGTGCGTTACGGTGTGATGCATAGGAACACTTTTTTAAATACACCCAGGCTGCTGACAGCCACCCTGCAAGCGCAAGAACATCCGCATCTATTTTTCGCCGGTCAGATGACCGGTGTGGAAGGTTATATCGAATCGGCCGCCAGCGGTTTGCTCTGTGGAATCAACGCGGTACGCTATCTGCGGCAGGAGATGCCAATCTTACCGCCTGGGCAGACCATGCTGGGAGCGCTGATCCATTATGTTACGCACGAAGCGGGCAAGAGTTTTCAGCCGATGAATGCTGTCTTCGGCATCATGCCGCCGCCGGAGAAAAAAATTAAAGATAAGCGATTGAGAAATCAGTTTTATGCCAAACGCGCCTTGGAAAGTATGAATTCCTGGCGGACAGAGATAATTCCAGATTGAATTCTCTGAAATAAGAGGGAAAAATCCTCTTGCTAAACGGCTGTGCTCTTGTTATAATAACTCTTGGTGTTAATACACACGCCGGCCGATAAGCGGTCTCGCGGTGCTTTGCAGGACTTGCAAAGTGAGGCGGCTTAGATGAAGCAGCGGAGGAAAAAACCAAAGGAAGGGAGGAGGTGACACCATGTCTGTCATTTCCATGAAACAATTACTCGAAGCCGGTGTCCATTTCGGCCATCAAACCCGGCGCTGGAATCCCAAAATGGCACCCTACATCTTTACAGAAAGAAACGGGATCTACATTATTGATCTGCAGAAGACTGTAAAGAAAATTGAACAAGCCTATGCTTTTATCCGTCAGGTCTCTCAAGAGGGCGGCACCGTGCTTTTTGTCGGTACTAAAAAACAAGCACAGGAAGCGATGGAGGAAGAATCCAAACGCTGTGAAATGTACTTCGTCAACCAACGTTGGTTGGGCGGAACACTGACCAATTTCCAAACAATTCAGAAACGCATTCATCGTTTACAGGAATTGCGCGTGATGGCAGAAAACGGTACTTTCGAAGTATTACCCAAAAAAGAAGTCATTAATCTGCGCCATGAAATGGAAAAATTGGAGAAGTTCTTGGGCGGCATCAGCAGCATGACCAAATTACCGGACGCTCTGTTTGTAATCGATCCCCGCAAAGAAAAAAATGCAATTTCCGAAGCCAAACGGTTGGGCATCCCGGTTGTAGCCATCGTGGATACGAACTGCGATCCTGATGAAGTGGATTATGTGATTCCCGGTAACGACGATGCCATCCGTGCCGTCAAGTTGCTGGCTTCCAAGATCGCGGACGCGATCATCGAAGGCCGTCAAGGCGAATCGATGGCTGAATAACTGAATTAAGAAGCATTGGGGGATCGGCCCGTAGGGAAATTCCCTATGGACCGATCTTTTTCCGGCAAGCTTGCCGGACATTAGAAATCGAAGGGAGATTTAAAAATGATAACTGCCGCTATTGTAAAAGAATTGCGCGATCGTACCAGCGTTGGTATGATGGACTGCAAACGTGCGCTGCAGGAATGCGACGGGGATATAGAAAAAGCCATTGAGTATCTGCGTGAGAAAGGTCTTTCCGCTGCCGCCAAAAAAGCCGGCCGCGCTGCGAAGCAAGGTTTGATTGTTGGGAAAATCGAAGGTCAATTTGCTTCTCTAATTGAAGTCAACTGTGAAACCGACTTTGTTGCCAAGAATGACGACTTCCAGGCTTGGGTCAGGGATATGGCCGCTCTGATCATCGATCAAAAAATCACCACGGTGGAAGAGCTTTTGGCGCAGCCGTATGGCGAGGGTACAATTCAAGCTTCCTTAACCAATAAGATCGCTACCATCGGTGAGAATATGACGGTGCGCCGCCTGGCTTTTTACGCTGTGGAAGCCAATTCACTGCTGGACCTTTATATTCACGGCGCCGGCAAAATCGGCGTTCTGGTGGAGTTAGGGTTATCCGATGCCGCCTGTAAAGAAAAAGAAGCAATCAAGGAATTGATTCATGACTTGTCTTTGCAGGTTGCCGCCAGCCGCGCCCAGTATATCGCGCCGGAAGACGTACCCGCCGAATTGGTTGCCAAAGAAAAGGAAATCTATCTGGCGCAGGCAATCAACGAAGGCAAACCCGCCAATATTGCGGAACGCATGGTCGAAGGTCGTGTGCGCAAATTCTACGAAGAGATTTGCCTGCAGAACCAGGTGTTTGTTAAGGACAGCGAATTGACAATCGCCAAGTTAATCGCCAAGGTGGCGAAAGAAACCGGCTGCGCGATTAACGTGAAATCTTTTACCCGATTTGAAATTGGGGAAGGTGTAACCAATCCCGAAGGCGAAAAAGTATAGAGCATTCAAGAAGGAACATCTGTCTCGGATGTTCCTTTTGAGTATACCAAAAGCTGGGAGGCGTTGGCTATGCAACTGAAATATCACCGTGTCGTGCTTAAACTTTCCGGTGAAGCACTGGCGGGAGAAGGAAAACCCGGAGAGAACAAATTCGGTTATGATTCCAAAACATTAAGCAGCATTGCAAGTCAGATCAAAGAAATAACGGAAATGGGTGTTGAATTGGCTCTCGTGGTCGGCGGCGGTAATATTTGGCGGGGCGTGAAAGGCAGTCAAACCCTCGGTATTGACCGGGCGACTGCCGACTATATGGGTATGCTGGCAACGGTAATGAACTCCATGGCACTGCAAGGCGCTTTGGAATCAATCGGAGTCGTTACCAGAGTACAGAGTGCGATTGAAATGCGGGAGGTAGCCGAACCGTACATCCGCAGGAGAGCGATCCGTCATCTGGAAAAAGGCAGAGTCGTGATTTTCGCGGCCGGCACAGGCAATCCCTATTTTACAACGGATACCGTAGCGGCGCTGCGTGCGGCTGAAATTAACGCTGAAATTGTTTTTAAGGCGACCGGCGAAGTGAACGGCGTCTATGACTCCGATCCGATGCTCAATCCACAAGCGATAAAATATGATCATATTACCTTTCAGGATGTACTCAATCAAGGTTTGAAGGCGATGGATGCCACCGCCATTTCTTTATGTATGGATAATGATATTCCGATTATTGTCTTTCGCTTATCCATTCCCGGGAATATGAAGAAAGCGATCCTGGGTGAACCGATTGGAACTTATATAGGAGGGGAGAACAAATGAAAGACTATTTAAAGAGAATTGATGAACGGATGGAAAAAACAATTGCAGCTTTAAAAAAAGATCTGATTTCTGTGCGAGCCGGCCGGGCCAATCCCGGCATCCTGGAAAAAGTAACGGTCGATTATTACGGGGCTGCCACACCACTGGCTCAGGTCGGTAACATCTCCTGTCCGGATGCAAGAACCATAGTGATACAACCCTGGGATAAAAACTTGATCAAAGCCATTGAAAAAGCGATTCTTACCGCGGATCTCGGTTTGAATCCTTCCAACGATGGGATCGTTATTCGTCTTGTTGTTCCCGCTTTAACCGAACAGCGCCGCAAAGAATTATGCAAAACAGTTGAAAAAAAGGCGGAAGAAGCAAAAGTTGCTTTGCGTAATATTCGCCGCGAAGCCAATGAGGAAGCAAAAAAATTGGAGAAATCCAAGGAATTTACCGAAGATGATGTAAAACAGGCACAGGAAGAATGTCAAAAGAAAACCGATAAATATATCAGGGAAGTCGACACAATCGTCAGCAACAAAGAAAAGGATATCATGGCTGTCTAGGAGGATCATCTCACAGATTGAGCAGTGAGGTTTGAAGGAACTGAACTGCCGGAAGGGTGACTGCGCCGGAAGGCCAGGGTTACCTGCCGGCAGTTCAGCTACTTCTGCCGGCATGGCAAAGGAGATCGAATTGCCGAAGGAGCAAGCGATGAGGGAAGAACAAACATTCGATAAAACGGGCAGTAAGAAGGAGACGAAAACTCCGCGTCATATTGCTTTTATCATGGATGGCAACGGACGCTGGGCCAGGCGCCGTGGTATGCCGCGAACCTTCGGCCATCGTGCCGGCCTGGAAGCGATGCGCCGGGTGATTCGCTCCTGCGGACAACTTGGCATCGAGGTTGTCACCTTTTATGCCTTTTCCACTGAGAATTGGTCACGTTCGCCGGAAGAAGTCAATTTTCTGATGAATCTTCCTGTCGAATTTATTGATCAGGATCTGCCGGAAATGATGAAAAACAACATAAAATTGATCGTAACTGGCTCAGACGAACATCTGCCGCTCAAAACACTGGAAGCAATCGGCCGAGGTGTGAAGATGACCGCGGCCAACACCGGCTTAGTGGTCAACCTGGCCTTCAATTATGGCGGCCGTGATGAAATCGTACGCGCTGTGCGCCGCCTGGCTGAAAATCTAAAAAATGCTGCTGTTACTCCGGAAGAGATCAATGAGAATACAATTCGTACTTACCTGGATCATCCGGAGCTGCCCGACCCGGATCTGATCATTCGCACCAGCGGAGAACAGCGGCTCTCCAATTTTTTGCTCTGGGAATCCGCCTACAGTGAATTCTATTTTGCTCCCGAACTTTGGCCGGAGATCAATGGGGATGTTTTGACGAAAATCATTGCGCAATATCAGCAGAGAGACAGACGATTTGGCAACGCCAAGTAAATAAAACCAATGCAGGAAACGGAGGCGAGCAGATTTTGTTTCAAAGGACTGTCACAATTTGCATCTGGGCACCGATTTTTCTTGCTGTGGTTTATTTGGGATCCTGGCCGCTGCGCCTGCTGTTTATCGGCCTGATCATGCTGGGTGCCAATGAGATGAAGAATATGGTGGAGCCAGCGGGAATTCAGGTTGACCTGCCGGCCATCACCTTACTGAGCTGCGCCGTTTTTTTCTCACAGCCTTTTTCGGAGATGAGTTTGGTTTGGTTCTTTTTCGGCTTCCTGATCTTTTTATTTTGTAAAAAAGTTCTGCTCTTTCCCGCTTTTTCATTGCCGAGTCTGGCAATGAATTGTTTTATCGCAATGTATCTGATCATCCCGTTTTGGTTGGCCTGTGATCTGCGGTTCGGCGAGGATGGTTTGGCCTGGATTCTGGTGATTGCTGTTTTGACCTGGTCCTATGATATATTTGCCTATCTGGGGGGTTATTTCTTTGGTAAGAATCATCCTTTTCCAGAGATCAGCCCCCAAAAGAGTGTCGAGGGAATTATTGCCGGCTTGTTGGGCAGCATATCTTCTATGATTGTGGCTGCTTTTATTTTAGATCAGTCAATTCCTGGTTTTGCCATCATGGGTTTGTTCGGCGGTTTGACAGCGCAAGCCGGAGATCTGGCCGAATCCACGATCAAACGGGAGTATGGTGTCAAGGATTCCGGGAGATTGCTGCCGGGGCACGGCGGTGTGCTGGATCGTTTTGATTCCTTCCTGCTGGTTGTTTTTATAGTGCTGATTTTCAAACACTTTGTATTGTAAGAGGTGTCGCGCATGCGTAAAATAACCGTTCTGGGTTCCACCGGTTCCATTGGTACGCAAACCCTGTCGGTGATTGCGGCCTGTCCCGAACGCTTCTGCGTCGTTGGTTTATCGGCCAACCGCAATCTGGCTTTGCTGCGGGCGCAGATCCATCAGTTTCAGCCGCGCATCGTCGCAGTCTCGCAAACCACAGATGCGCTGCTCTTACGGCAAGAGTTCCCCGCTTTACAGGTCGTTTACGGCGAAGCGGGGCTGATCGAATTAGCGCAAGTGCCGGTGGATTGCCTTGTGGCAGCACTGATTGGTTTTGTCGGTCTGCAGCCGATCCTGGCTGCGCTGAAGGTCGGTCAGAGAGTCGCTTTGGCGAACAAAGAACCGATTGTCGCGGCCGGCGCTTTATTGCAAGCCACGGCGGCAGAGCATCACGCTGTGATTTTTCCGGTTGACAGCGAGCATTCCGCGATCTTTCAATGTTTGCACGGCAATCCGAACGAAGTGGAGAAAGTCATCCTGACTGCTTCGGGCGGACCATTCTACCAAAAAAGCAGGGCAGAATTGGCCGCTGTTACCCCTACAGAGGCAATTCAGCATCCGCGCTGGCATATGGGAAAAAAACTGTCGGTCGATTCGGCTACTTTGATGAACAAGGGGTTGGAAGTGATTGAAGCGCGCTGGCTATTTAATCTGAAACCGGAGCAACTGGAGATCGCGATTCATCCGCAAAGCATCGTGCATGCCATGGTCAGCTATGTGGATGGTTCGATGTTTTGGCATCTGGGCAATCCCGATATGCGGATGCCGATTGCCTATGCTTTGTCTTATCCGGAGCGAATCTGTTTGCCAATTCCCAGACTGGATTGGCAGACACTTTCCGGCCTGGAATTTGCCGAACCGGATCGGGAGCGTTTTCCCGCCTTGCAGATTGCACGCAGCGCACTGCTGGGCGGCGGTATCCTGCCCGCGGTGATGAGCGCCGCCAATGAGGTGGCCGTGGCGGCATTTTTAGAAGAGAAGATTTCCTTTCTGCAGATCATTCCGCTGGTAGAAACGATTTTAGCGCAGGTAAGAGAAAATTTGCCGGCAACCTATGATCATATCATTGCTTCTGACAATTGGGCAAGAGCTCAAACCCGGGCTGCCATCTGCAGTATGACCTCAGAAAAGAAAGCATGAGTAGGAGATGATCGGACTGTTCGTATCAATAATCGTGGCGATTCTTGGTTTTGGTTTGTTGGTTGTGATTCATGAATCGGGACATTTTCTGACAGCGCGCTGTTTTGGTATTCAGGCGGATGAATTTGCCGTCGGCATGGGACCCCGCATCGCTTCCGTCAAGAGAGGGAAGACCCGCTATGCGCTGCGGGCGATCCCGGTCGGCGCCTTTGTGATGTTTGCAGATCCGGAGGACGACGAAGAAGCAACAGCGGTCAACAACGATTATCTGAACGCAGCGGCGTATAAAAGAGGCTTTATTTCACTGGCCGGACCGCTGTTCAATTTCATCTTTGCCGCTTTGATTTTTACCTTGATCGCTTTCTTCTCCGGAGTCGCCAGCAATCAGCCGGTGATTGCTGCGCTCTTGCCGGGCGGGGCGGCGGAAGCGGCAGGGATGCAGATTGGAGACCGCCTGCTTTCTGTTGACGGGAAGGAAGTCAAATTATGGAGCGATGTTACCGCCCTGATCTCGCCTTCTGGCGATAAAAGTATTTTGGTGGAAATAGAACGGGATGGCGAGCGGCTGCAGTTTAACCTCAAACCGGTCCTGAACAGTGAGGGCAGAGGCGTCATCGGCATTTCCAGCGGTTTGGAAAAATTCGCTGTCTGGAAGAGTCTGCAGGCTGGTGTGACGAGTACGCTGACCTTTATCACAGAGACCCTGGCTGCCTTTACGCAGATTTTCTCTCGGGATGGTTTAAACAGTTTGGTTGGTCCGATTGGTATTGTTTCTGTGACCGGTCAGGTAGCGCAAACAGGTTTTACCAATCTTGTTTGGTTCCTTGCCTACCTTAGTATCAATCTGGGTATTGTCAATCTGCTGCCTTTGCCGGCTTTGGACGGCGGCAAAACGATGATCGTCTTATTAGAAATGATCCGCGGTAAAAAAATCAGCGCGAAACTGGAAAGCAGGATCAGCATCGTTGGTTTCGTCCTGATTTTTAGTTTGATTATTTTTGTTTCTTTCCGCGATATCATCAATTTACGCGGTTAAAATAAAGCAAAGCAGGTGAACGCGATGCTGCGGCAGCAAACCAGAAAAATAAAGATCGGCAGTACTCAGATCGGAGCAGGATCTCCCGTTCTGGTACAGTCCATGTGTGATACCGACACCAGAAATATAGCGGCTACGGTGGCCCAGATACGCGAATTGGCGGCGGCCGGTTGTGAAATCGTACGGGTCGCAGTGGTCGACTGGGAAGCAGCCGAAGCGATCGGAAAAATCAAAGCGCAAACCCAGCTGCCGCTGGTGGCGGACATTCATTTTGATTACCGGCTCGCTCTGGAGGCGATCCGGCAAGGGATCGATAAGCTCAGAATTAATCCGGGCAATATCGGCAGCGATGAGCGGGTGAAGGCAGTGGCCGATGCCGCCAAGAGCCAAGGGATTCCGATTCGGATCGGCGTGAACGGCGGATCGCTGGAACGCTCCATTCTGGAAAAATACCGGCATCCTTCGGCGGCTGCTTTGGTGGAGAGCGCCTTACAGCATGTCGCCTTGCTGCAGAAAAATGCTTTCGAGGATATTGTCCTCTCCCTGAAGGCTTCCAATGTGTTGGATACGGTGGAAGCGTATCGTTTGGTTGCAAAAGAATGTGATTATCCGCTGCATTTGGGGATCACCGAAGCAGGGCCACCCAATACGGGTATCATTCGCTCTTCCGTCGGGCTTGGTATCTTGCTGGCGGAGGGATTGGGTGACACCATCCGGGTTTCTTTATCCGGCAGCCCTTTGGAAGAAGTGCGGGTAGGCTGGCAGATTTTGAATAACCTCGATTTGCGTCAGCGCGGCGCTCGCCTGATATCCTGTCCGACCTGCGGCAGACGCAAAGGCGATGTCTATGGCATTGCGGCAGAGGTCGAAAAAATGCTGCGCAGTTATCAGGGACCTTTCTTAACCGTTGCCGTGATGGGGTGTGAAGTAAACGGTCCGGCGGAAGCGCGCGAAGCTGATATTGGCTTAGCCCTCGGAAAAGAGAAAGCTTTGCTGTTTGTGCATGGTGAAATCAAAGAGATACTCGAACCTGCTCAATATCTGGAGCATCTGGCAGCTGCAATACAAGCTTATCAGCCGCAAAGTGAAGCAAAATAACAAGGCACTGCCATTTTGAGCGATTTTGCTGTTATTTTTCGATTGCTTATTGCAAAGGCAGTAAATCTATGCTATAATCATATCAAATAGTCGAGAGTGGGAATTCCCACTCTCTCTTCTTTGTGTAAAGGAATGATGATCGATGAAAACACCTCTGGAACGATGCAAAGAAATCGCGGAAAAAATTGCTTCTGAACTTGGTTATGAAATTTATCAGGTGCAGCTGCTTAGAGAAATGGGTCATTTAATTCTACGTATTACCATTGATCACCCGGATCAGATCAGTCATGAAGATTGTGAGAAATTCAGCAAAGCCATTGATCCTGCCCTGGATGAGGCTGATCCCATTCGCAGCAATTACTACCTGGAGGTTTCTTCGCCGGGTTTGGAGCGTGAGCTGCGTCATGATCGCGATCTGCAGCGTTTTCTTGGGTCTCTGGTGAAAGTGATTTGCAGAAAAGCCGTGCTGGAGCAAAAAACACTGGTGGGTTATCTGTCGGCATTTGAACAGGATAGCATCACCCTGGAGCAGAATGGAAATCAGGTTGTCATCCCGCGGGCAGCGATCAAAAAAATCCAATTGGAAATTGATTGGAACAGATAGAGCGAAATCAGTTACCTGACAGATCAGAAGGAGTCGTAAGTGCATGAATACCGAATTCATAGAAGCGCTGCGTGCCGTCGCACGTGAGAAAAATATCTCTGAAGACGTTTTAAACAAAACGATTGAGCAAGCAATCATATCGGCTTATAAACGGAATTTCAACAATACCGCCAATGTGCGGGTCAGCATTGATCAGTTAACCGGTGCGATCCACGTCTATGCCAAAAAAACGATTGTCGCTGAAATCAAAGACCTCAAGAGTGAAGAGACATTGGAAAACGCCCGGATTCTCAATCCCAATTATCAGCTGAATGATGTGATTGAGACCGAAGTGACGCCGCGTGATTTTGGCAGAATTGCCGCTCAAACCGCAAAACAGGTTGTCGTGCAGCGCCTGCGGGAAGCGGAAAGAGGTTCGGTTTATGATCAGTATGCGGAACGCGAAGGGGATATCCTGGGCGGTATGATTCAGCGCTTCGAACATAAAAATATCATTGTGGAATTGGAGAATCAGGTGGAAGCATTGCTGCCGGCAGGGGAACAGGTAGCCGGTGAAGAATATCAATTAGGACAGAAAATGAGTTTTTTTGTGGTTGAAGTGAAACGCTCACCCAAAGGTCCTCAAATTGTCGCGTCACGTTCTCATCCCGGTCTTTTGCGCCGCTTATTTGAACTGGAAGTACCGGAACTATACGATGGTACAATCGAGATGAAAGCCGTTGCCCGCGAAGCCGGACAGCGCTCGAAAGTGTCTGTCTACTCGAAAGATGAGAATGTGGATCCGGTCGGCTCTTGTGTCGGACCCAAAGGCGCCCGCGTCCAGGCGGTAGTCAATGAGTTGAAGGGTGAAAAAATTGATATCGTCAAGTATTCCCCTGATCCGGCCGAGTATATCGCCAATGCCCTCAGTCCGGCTAAAACAATTTCGGTTGTCCTCAATGAAGACGGTAAGTCAGCCAGAGTTGTCGTACCGGATTATCAACTATCCTTAGCAATTGGTAAAGAAGGACAAAATGTTCGCCTTGCTGCCAAACTGACAGGATATAAAATCGATATTAAAAGTGAAAATCAGATAAAGGCAGAACCTGTCATCAGACAGGAATAAAAGTGGGTGATGTAGATGAAGCAAAAGAAAACACCGCAGCGCCTGTGCGTAGGCTGCCAGGAGATGCATGAAAAACGTGCATTGATCCGCATTGTCAGAACTCCCGAAGGGGAGATCCTCTTGGACCTGAAGGGCAAACAGTCCGGCAGGGGTGTTTATCTTTGCCCGCGCTCAGAATGCTTTGCCCAGGCTGTCAAAGCAAAACGGATGCAAAAAGCCTTAAAATCAGAATTATCCGCCGAACTCATTGCGAGATTACAGGCCCAGATTACGGAGCAGGAAGCTTTGGCGACAAGGCTTGGTCTCGTTTCGCAACCTGACCTGAGATTAAAATAAAATCATCTCTCTGTTTTTCAGTGTTCCTTCGTTTCTACATTGATGCAGACTATCGATCATTCGATTAGGAGGGGTCAAGTCTATTCTATAACCGGATCTGGTAATTTACCGAAAAATGGAGGTGGCTCGATGGGTAATATCACTGTCAATGAATTAGCAAAAAAATTAAAAGTTTCCAGCAAGTTGATCGGAAGTCTCTTGACTGCGCTGGAAATCCCTGATGTAACCAATGAAACATTGATTGAAGATTCTGTGGAAAAAGCAGTTTCTGATGTCATTATACGAGAAAAAGCCAAAAAGTCCGCGCTGAAAGCAGAAAAAGAAGCACAGGCAGAAGCAGCCAAAGAGAGTGCCAAACAGGCTGCGGTTCAACCGGAAGCGCTGAATCAGCCAGCGCAAGTTTTGCCTGTACAGACCGAAACCAAATCAGCGGAAGCGCTGCCCAATGCCAAGACCGAAACAAGCAGTACAGCCAGGGAGGAGCTTGCTTCTGCTTTGCCGCCAGGCGAAGCACAGACCAAAGTGACGGCTGCCGGCGTCAGGCCTGCATCGGCAAGACCGCTGCAGCCGGCTCAGAGTCAAGCCGGCAGTACTTACGCGAATCAACGTCCGAATCAGCCAGCCGGCACGCGTCCGGATGGAACCAGACCGCAATATCCGCGTACTGATACAGCGCGCCCGCAGGGAGACGCCCAGCGCACGGCCTATCCGCCGCGCCCGCAGGGAGACGCCCAGCGCCCGGCCTATCCGCCGCGCCCGCAGGGAGACGGTCAGCGCCCGCCTTATACAGCGCGTCCGCAGGGAGACGCCCAGCGCCCGCCTTATACGCCGCGCCCGCAGGGAGACGCCCAGCGCCCGCCTTATACGCCGCGCCCGCAGGGAGACGCCCAGCGCCCTCCTTACACGCCGCGTCCGCAGGGAGACGCCCAGCGCCCTCCTTATACGCCGCGACCGCAGGGTGACGGTCAGCGCCCAGCCTACCCGTCGCGTTCGGGTATGCAGCAAAATTCGGCTGCCAGAACAGATAATCGTCAGCAACGCTCCGGTCGTCCGACGGTAGTGCCGCCGCCGCCGCAGATTGCGCAGCCGGTCACAACCGGTAATAAGATGGTCAAAAAGGACCGAAAATACTCCGATGAACGCTATCGTACCCAAGATCGCATGTTTTCTTCCGATGGCGAAGCGGCACGTGCCGGCCGCGCCAATAAAACCGGCCGTAAACCGAATAATCGCAGCAAAATTGTGGAAAAAGTTCTGAATACACAAATTCCCAGCCATATCGAACTGGGGGGAACCGTAACAGTCAAGGGTTTGGCAGATTTGCTGAAAACCGATGCCGCTTCTGTGATCAAAAAAATGATGAAGTTTGGCGTCATGGCCACCATGAATCAGGAAATCGATTTGGATACCGCAACGCTGGTCGTCGAAGAATTCGGCAGCACAGTGATTGCTCCCAAAGCAGCCTTTAACCCGGAAACGATTATTGAAGACGAAACCGATGCCGAAGAAAATCTGCTGCCGCGTCCGCCGGTCGTCACCGTCATGGGCCACGTTGATCACGGCAAAACTTCTTTATTGGATGCAATTCGTTCCACCAGTGTGGCTGCGCGCGAAGCCGGCGGTATCACGCAGGCTATCGGCGCATATACCACAGAGATCAAAGGGAAAAAAATCACGTTCCTGGATACCCCCGGACATGCGGCATTTACCGCTATGCGTGCCCGCGGAGCTCAGGTCACGGATATCGCTGTTTTGGTTGTTGCCGCCGACGATGGCGTCATGCCGCAGACCATTGAAGCAATCAACCACGCCAAAGCGGCAAAAGTCCCAATCATCGTGGCGATCAATAAAATTGATCGCAGCAATGCCCAACCGGAACGTGTGAAGCAGCAGCTGACCGAATATGCCTTAGTAGCGGAAGAGTGGGGCGGCGACACCATGATGGTGCCGGTTTCTGCCACTACGCATGAAGGAATCGATACTTTACTGGAAAGCATTATTCTGCTCTCCGAGATTATGGAACTGAAAGCCAATCCGAATCGTAAAGCGGTCGGAACGGTCATCGAATCCAAACTGGACAAAGGCCGCGGACCGGTCGCAACGGTTTTAGTACATAAAGGCACTTTGAATATTGGTGATGTGATCATTGTCGGCAAAACATTTGGCAAAGTACGTGCCATGATCGACGATAAAGGCAGACGCATTAAAAAAGCCGGACCTTCCACCCCGGTGGAAGTGGTTGGTTTGAGTGAAGTACCGGATTCCAGTGATTCTTTCTACGTGGTAGAAGATGAACGTCAGGCCAGACAACTGGCGGAAATGCGGGCTTCCAATCAAAAAATCGAAGAACAAAAACAATCAAGCCGCGTCACCCTGGAAGATTTGTTTGCTCAAATGTCCACCGGTGAAGTGAAAGACCTCAATCTGATCCTGAAAGCGGATGTCTTTGGCTCCATTGATGCCATCAAAAACGCCTTGGAAAAACTCTCCACACCGGAAATCAAAGTCAATATCGTGCATACCGGCGTTGGTGCCATTTCGGAAACAGATGTTATGCTGGCCAGCGCCTCGCATGCCATTATCATCGGTTTCAACATGCGGCCGGATCAAAATGCTCAAAAGATAGCCGACCAGCAATCGATTGATATCCGGACTTACCGCATCATCTATGAAATTATTGATGATGTGAAAGCCGCGATGAAGGGATTGCTGTCCCCTGTGATTAAAGACACGATTATCGGACATGTGGAAGTCCGCGAGATCTTCCGAATTTCCAAGGTCGGTAATATTGCCGGCTGCTATGTCAACGACGGTAAAGTGACGCGCAATTCTTTGGTGCGTGTGATCCGTGACGGCGCTGTTGTCTTTGAAGGCGAAATTGATTCACTCCGCCGCTTAAAAGACGATGTCAAAGAAGTGGCTGCCGGTTACGAATGCGGTATCATGTTGGAACGTTTCAACGACATCAAAACCGGCGACCGTTTTGAAGTTTATATTAAAGAAGAAGTCAAACGGACCGATCTCTAATTTTCCCCGAAGGAGAGAAATGCGATGAAACAAAGAGCTTTGCGTCTTGCTGAGATTATTAAACAAGTCGTCAGCGAATTGATCCTGAATGACCTGCGTGATCCTCGCATCGGTTTTGTCAGCATTTCCGATGTCGAGGTCAGCGGCGATTTACGTTTGGTCAAAATCTATGTCAGTGTTTTAGGCTCGGAAGCAGAGCAAAAAGCTACCATGCAAGGGTTGGAAAGTGCCAAAGGTTTGATTCGTTCTGCCATTGGCCGGGCGGTTGGTTTACGTTATACGCCGGATGTCGTGATTCTCTACGATGATTCCATTGCGCATGGCTCTGAATTAATCGACCTCATGAAAAAAGTCAGTGATCAGGCAAAAATTGAACCAAACGAAAAAGTTTAGTAGCAAAAAACGAG
>JAJFTT010000066.1 GCA_021372785.1 Negativicutes bacterium
GCATCCTCTATCGTCATGACTCTGCTCGAAGGCTTGATTGAGGCTCTGCCCGCTATCACGGAAGGTGCTCTGCAGCTTGTCCTTACACTGGTTCAAGGTATCATCGACAATCTGCCCGCCATTATTGAAGCCGCGATTCAGATGATCGTCACGCTGGCATTGGGTATTGCGGAAGCGCTTCCGGAACTGATTCCTTCCATCGTCGAGGCAATCCTCCTGATTGTTCAGGTGCTGCTCGACAACATGGACAAAATCCTCGAAGCCGCCTTTGCCATTATAAAGGGACTGGCGGAGGGGTTGCTGAACGCACTGCCGCAGTTGATAGACGCATTGCCAGAAATCATAACATCCATAATTGATTTTATTACAGAAAACCTTCCTATGATTATTGAGATGGGAATTCAGCTAACCGTTCAGCTTGCGGTCGGACTGATTCAAGCCATACCGCAGCTTGTGGCAAAACTGCCGGAGATCATCGCGGCCATCGTGACCGGCCTTGGAAAAGCGGTCGGTTCTGTGTTTGAAATCGGCAAGAATATCGTGACAGGTCTTTGGGAAGGTATTAAGTCCCTTGGTTCTTGGATAGCAGATAAGGTTTCTGGATTTTTCTCCGGTATTGTAGATGGTGCGAAAAGTCTCCTGGGCATCAACTCGCCCTCAACTGTGTTTGCTGGTATCGGTGAAAACATGGGCCTTGGTATCGGAGAGGGTTTCACCGACGCCATGAAGGGTGTGGAGAAAGACATTACAGGTGCGATTCCCACAGACTTAGATATAGATGCGGATATCCGTAAGACTGTGCGCGATACATCCGCCGGAAGCGTTGTTCGTCAGCTTATGGAGCACACCGGCACTATACGTGTGGAAGGTGTAACCGACAGAGGTGCGCTTTCCGGAGTCGTGGATATCATTATGGGCGAATTGAGACGGGAGGTGCGTGTCTGATGGCATATATAACAAATGAAACCACCGGAGTTTGCATCTCTCACTTTGTCAGCCTTGAGGTGAAGCAGGAGGTTATCCGAACCACTCAGCAGCTTTTGGATGGCGGCGTATATATTCAGAGAATCGGTGAACCGACAGTATCCTATGCTGTTTTAGCTTATGTGGACAGAGCTGGTAAAGCCCTGCTGCAAAACGCAGAAGACACCGCTGCGCTGCTTGAGGTTTCGGTGAAGCACGGACTCTACTACGGGCGAGTCATCGAGCTTTCCTTCTCTGAGCGGTTAGCCGGAGACTTTTTTAAAGCCACCGTGCTCTTGGCAAAGGAGGCAGTCGAATGAAAATACTGCCTGCCGAACTGCGTCAGAAGCTGCTGCAAAACACGCAGGTTAAGGACGCTGGTGCTGCACCAAGTCTGCGTGTTGTGGCAACCCAGTCAACAACGAACACGCTCTTGTCAGAGCTCATGCATAAAGATATCCCGGCAGACTTTGGCGATGTGGCCATCCGTCAGCTTAGCGGCGAAACCTCGCCTTCACTCGCTTACGCGTGCTGTATCGATGAAGGTATTGCAGAAATATATGAACGTCGTTTTCCTGCATATATGGAGAATCCTTGGAGCTATGTATGGTCCTTGGGTGCGGCTTCGGAGGTCGCTATTGAATTTAACGGAGTCTGGGAACTCGACACTTCGAAGCAATGGTATTTTCTCAGGACTGAACTGACGCCATATATCTTCTTTGTAAGCGAAGGCACACTGTATTTGCAAAAATGGAACGATGAAGATACTCGAATCCCGCTGGCAGAAGGAGTCTCACAAATATCCGCTTGCCGGGCATGGCAGTCCACAGATGAGCCACTGCTCGACCAAGGTTTAATAATTGGTTATCTCAAGGACGGCGAGGTATATTACCGCGCTCTTTGTTTGCAGGAGAGCGGTGAGCTTGTCTGGGAAACCGAACGTCAGATCACTGAGCTCGGCAGCGGAAATGATACTTTGAATGTTTTCCGGACGAACGACTTCCGGGTTGGCTTTATTTGCGAAAACGCCGGTGGTTTCAGTTATGTTCTTTCTTCACGTAATTACGCAGGCCAGAGCGTCCGCCCGGAGAGCATATACGGACAGGTCGTCGAGAACTGCTATGTAAAGGTCACGCCTATACAATATTTAACCGCTTATGGTGATGGGGCTGGTTTTGCACTCTCAAGTATTCCGCAGCCGGACTGTTACATCGGTTCGTGCAAAGAGTATCCGGTTTTTGAAATCGTATCGACTGAAAGAACCAGTGATACGGAGTATGTGATTACCTGCAGCCATGAAATGCAGGAGCGCTTGCCGCTAACAAACTTCATTTCTATTGTTCCGGATATTTTGATCGGATCGGCTCCGGTCGCGGCATCTGTTGTAATTGACGAAAACATACTTCGCATTACAGCAGATAAGCCGGTGTCCTTTCGGCAGCGTGTGCAGATTAACTTGCAGAGTTATAGCAGCTTACGCTTTCGTTCTTCGGGAACAAGCTGGCTTCTGGTTCCTGTTTTCACGGCGGTATTTCCGCCTGAACCTGTCTACGCGGACGATTCCACGGTCACGGTGGTACCAAGGGTTGTAACATTTATAAACAAACGAGTTTACTACTCTGATAATGAATACGAGGAACAGCCCTCAATCAATATTTCATATTCCTGCACTTTAGCGGCCACACAGGTCGGTCCAGTGCCAATCTAAGGAGGTATAGTTTTATGGAGAACATCATACGGCCTGTGGTGCATAACCGCTTTGACATCGAGGTGGCGGATGCGAGGACAGGCGAGATCAAGCAGTGCGTCACATCCTACAACATCATTCTGGATCAGTATTTCACAAGACTTATCAGTCGTTCGTCAAAAATAGGCTACATCCATCTCGGTACAGGCTCGGGAACTCCGACAGTGACAAGAACCTCCATGTTCACCTTTCTGGGGGCAATGGCAAATACCGTTGTCGAAACGGTCAAGGCATATCCCACAAGCTACACACGCAGAAAAATCGTTCTTTCACCCTCGGACTATGTGGGAGCCCGTATCACTGAAGTGGGCTTCGGGTACAGCACCTCCAGCGGTACCGCGGTCACACATTCCATGCTGAAGGACAGCGAGGGCAACCAGATTGCCATTCAGAAAACCGACACCGACGTCCTCACTGTCTATGCCACCTTTTATCTTACCATCGGTGAAGCTGTGCCTGGCGTTTATGTACTGCCCACACCAAACAACAATGCCGTCATTTCTGCGGTCCTACAAGACTCCTATTCCACATTGACTCTGATCATGGGTGCGTATGATACTCTGGAACAGGCTAATGACTTGTCTGGAATTTCTATTTCAAGTAAAACAGGTATCAGCCCGTCAGCAGATCAGCCAAACCGCAAATGGCAGATACCTGTTACCCGATGGAACTATAATGAGGCGAACTCACATATGGTAAGCGCAATCGGTTCTCCCACAATTGCCGCATGGCTGTTGCCAAACCCGGATATTTTTCCGCAGATTACACTATCCAACTTGCCTGTCGGTGTCGGCGACGGTGTGGCAACGGAGTTTTCTTGTCCGATTCCGAAAATCGTTCCCAATTCTGAGGTCGTTCATATAGACAATGTCCTCCAGACAAAAGGTACAGATTATGCTATCGACTATGATAACAATAACATTTTCTATCCGGAGTTAATGCTGAGCGCAGACGCTAAATCGCATGAACCCCTGATCACAAACACCAGCGGAACGGACTATCGGGGATCATCAGACATTCCGCTTATTTATCCTACGACGTCTTATGTAGACGCTGTTAATTCGTCTCGCCGAGTGGGGGTTGTTACCAGCAACAAATATGATTTCAGAGAGGCAAAAGCATTTAATACACTTATCCTGAATCCCTATGCCGTTCGATACTATGGAGACAGCTATAGCGGTACTGTCAAACTAAAAATGCTGTACTCTCTGGACAATCAGACATGGGAAACTTGTTTGGTGACGGAACTCTTCGATAATGAATATTCAGGCTTTCCCCCTGTGAAGAAGACATATAGATTCGAAACGGTCACAGCACGCTACATCGCATTTCAAACATTGGAAGCCAATGATACGCCTACCAGCAAATACTTTGCTATCGGCGACTACGCAACAAAGAATGGCGTCGGATACAACATTTTAGTAGGGCACACAACTCCAGGGCTTACATTTACCTCACCGCCTGCGGCAGGGGCTTCTATTGAGATGGACTGTGCGATTGACAGACCTCTTAAGAACGAAAACTGGGTGCTTGATTTTTCATTTGCCGTTCAGTTTGAAAGGGGCTGACGCCTATGATTCTCACCTTTGAGTATACAGAGTCGATAGGCAGCGGCCACTCCCCGCAGGTCGTTCACATGATGGAAAACGGCTTCCGTATCATTTACGTGGATGACGGTGGTCTGGTTGAAGGCATTGTTTCGTTTCCTGAACTCGGGCTGTATGGCGATTTGAGTTGGGAAACCAAAGGCCGGATGTCTCCGGATGAGAGTATTGCTTATCCCAGTTTGAAAAAAATCGCACACTACGGAGCCTTCGGTTTTTGGAGTGCCGGTACAGAGCATCGCTTTGTGATGTATATGCTGCCGACTGATATTTCCGAGACGCTCATCGACGGAACAATCAATCACACAAAGGACAGCCCTGTATCCAGCGCCTCTTTCAGCTTTCAAAACGTTAATGGTTATTTGCTGCGAAAGTACCGGTCGCTGGTTTCACCCAACGCAATGCTTGAACTATATTTTTCAATGGGAACAGCAGATGAAATATCCCTTGGGAAATGGTATATCGACAGAGTCGGCACGACCATACCGGGGAACAACCTCTCTGTCACAGCGAGAAATACCATAGGTAAACTGCTGAAGGAACAAACATTTGACGAGGCAGCTGCTTATACGGAAACAACACTGAGTGATAATCTGAGAGCAATTCTCTCATATGCCGGTGTGGAGTCCTTTTTTGTGGGCGATGCGGGCAAGAGCTGGAAGCTGAGCTTTGAAGCGCAGGATACGCTGCTCGGCGGTATCGAGGATATCATAAGGCTCCTGCCGGGTTGGAAGGTGGAAGAAACAGCAGACGGCGTGGTTGGCATCGGGCATTACACAGATGCTCGGTTTGATCAGCCTACTACTTACCAATTCGAACGGGATAAGAATTGCTGGAGCTATGCAAGCGAATACTCCGACGAAAATACCTACGCAAGAGTATGTATCCTCTGCAAGGAACCGGAAAACAGACTTTACATTGATTTAGACCCGCATAAACTGTGGCCCATTCCGGGACACCGGACACTATATATTACAGTACCGGACGGGACAACCACCGCCGAGATGGAAAGCTATGCGGCTGAACTTGCCGAGGGAATTGCGTTATCCGGGCGTGTAGAAACCTTTGCAGGCCGCTTTACTCCTCAGATGGTAATCAGGGACGCGGTGGTGATGGTTGACGGCGATATCTCAGAAGACATCGGTACCGTCACTAATGTAAAACACACAATGGGAAGCAAGGGTTTCTATACCGAATTTACGGTGGACAGCGGCGGACGAAAAGGTAAACCGATGCTGAAGGACTATGTAGCCCAGCTCTCCGGAAGCAAGACATCAAAATCTATTATTACAAACGAATCGTGATGAGCGCCTCTTCCGGGGCGCTTTTTCATTGTTCAAAAGAAAGAGAGGTTCATTATGAAGGAAATTTGGATCTGGATTCAAGCGGCAGTTGCTGCTGTCGGCGGATGGCTGGGGTACTTCCTCGGAGGCTGGGACGGTTTTTTGTATGCGCTCCTTGCCTTTGTCGTCATCGACTATATCACAGGTATTATGTGCGCGGTGCTGGATAAGAAGTTGTCCAGCGAGGTCGGCTTTCGCGGTATTTTCAAGAAGGTACTTATCTTCTCGCTGGTAGCCATAGGACACATCGTCGACAAAAGTGTGATCGGAGACGGCTCGGTAATCAGGACGGCGGTAATCTTTTTCTATCTATCGAACGAAGGTGTTTCCATCCTCGAAAATGTCGCGCACATCGGTCTGCCGGTGCCGCAGAAACTCAAAGACGTTTTAGAGCAGTTTCACAACCGAAACGACAAGGAGGGCTAATTTTATGAATTTAAAGCAGTATTATCTCACTGAAAACAACTGCTACAAGTCAGGAAAGAAACATACGGTTAAAGGTATCCTGGTGCACTCCACCGGAGCAAACAATCCCAATCTAAAACGCTATGTAGGTCCTGATGACGGATTACTCGGAGTAAACCAATACAACAATCACTGGAACGCCGCCAAGCCGGGCGGACGCGAGGTCTGCGTTCACGCATTTATTGGTAAACTAAAAGATGGTTCAATTGCCACCTACCAGACGCTGCCTTGGGACATGGTAGGATGGCACAGCGGAAGCGGTTCACTCGGCTACGCAAAAAATGCCAATAACAATGGTTATATCGGCTTTGAAATCTGCGAGGACGGTTTGACCGATACCTCGTATTTTTCTACTGTTTACAAGGAAGCCGTGGAGATTTGCGTGTATCTCTGTAAGCAATACGGACTGACGGAGAAGGACATCATCTGCCACTCGGAGGGTCACAAGCTCGGCATTGCCAGCAATCACGGCGATGTGATGCACTGGTTCCCGAAGCACGGCAAGAGCATGGATACCTTCCGTGCTGATGTAAAATCCGGTCTTGCCTCTGCCGCCCCCGCCGAGCCGACTGCGCCGAAGAAATATTACCGTGTGCAGGTCGGCGCGTATTCCGTTAAGGCAAACGCAGAAGCCATGCTTGCAAAGATTAAGGCGGCCGGCTTTACTGATGCTTTTGTAAAAAGAAACTGAGAATTATGTTCGGAATTATACTGTTCATACATCTGACGAACAAGTGTATTATCGATTTCGCTGAGGGTATATCGTTTTAAAGTGCCGTCCTGAAGAACGGTATAATTGGTTTTTCCCAAAGAGTTCGCTATCAGTTCCCCTGTATCTTTTTCAATAATGAATGCATAGCCATTGTTTTCCTGTACAATATCTTCTAAATAAGAGCCAATACCTGTCAGAAGCATATGCGTTCCAAGGACCCCCTGCAGATTGCCGGATCCGTCATATATTGGCCAGGCAGCCGATACGGTCATGTCTTCCATCACAAAATGCTTATATACAGGCGAGAATACGGGTCCGCCCGCTTCCTTTGCAGCCTTGTACCATACGCGCGTACGAGGATCAAATTTTCCTGCCCGGACAGTGATTTCGCCGGCAGTATAATCGCTGTTCACCGAATAATACCAGGAATTCCCGTCCGTATAGGAATTATTTTTCATGATCTCAATTACGTTATTTTCATTTCTTCTTGCCCCATAATATTCACCGTTTTCAGTACCGTAACTGAAGCTGTAGATCTCGTTGCCATGGGAGTATAAAACGCCTGTAAAAAACCTGTCCCGGGCATCTTCGTCCGAAAAATCGAAAATTTTATTTTCTATAAATTTGTGGTTGAACTCATTGATGTGCTCAGGAACCTGCATAAACGCATTTATCTTGTAATAAATCTCCTGATTCATATTCCTGGCAGTATTTTCTGTTATTTTTGAAGCGGATGAAGACCAGTTTGAAAAAACAAGATGCCCTATAATACTCATGGAAATCAACATTGCAAAAACAAAAGTTATAATGAGAATACCTCTGATCGAGATGCTTTTGTTTCCTGTGTTTCCTTTCATGTATCCGCCATCCTTTCAAGTCATCGGTCGTTGTTTGGCTGGATTTTCGGGAGATTAAGCTGTTTTCCTCATCGAGGAGTTTTATAACAGGGGTTCGATTTAATAATTATTCGTGAATACTATAGGTTATGGAAGAAAAAAATCCTATACACAGCTGTTACAGCAATTACGTGTATAAGACAAATCTAACAGTGCGCGGTGCTAATATTTTTTCAGTTTCGGCTTAAATTCTAAAAAATTCTTAAATTTATTTTAATTATACAATATTATTTATAAAGCTACAAGTTATAACGTATGAGTTTTAAAAAAAATTACCAAATAAGCTTTATTGATCTGAGCATAAAAAACCCGCCAAACATCATCATTGAAATTTGGCGGGAATGTTTTATCCGACGGATTCTGGGGCATGCAATCCTCGGGCTGCTCCCATATGGATCAGCCTCAGGGTTATTCATCAGGGATTTCTTTTGATTGCAGATAAATATTCTTTTTTATATACATACAGCAGATTGAATTCAGTTTTTAAATGCTTCAGACCTTTTGAGGCAAGTCGGTTTCTTTTGGGGGCGCTCCGTCCAATTCAAGTTCTTTCATCGCCTTCTTGAACTGTGCCGCGAATAGGATTGCTGTGAAGACAACAGCGATGATGTCCGCGATTGGCTCTGACGCATATATTGCGACGGCCTGATTTGCCTGGAAAATATGCGGCAAAATAAAGATGAGCGGGATGAGCAGCACGAATTTCCGGACGATGGCAACGGATATGGCCGCTTTGGCGCTTCCGATCGCGAGGAATGTTATCTGGCAGGCTATCTGTATGCCTAAGATAAGCATGATTGCGAAATAGATACGCATTGCTGTATAGGTAAATGCCGACAGTGCCGCATCAGACGTGAAGATGCCGACAAATATCTGCGGGAACAGCATGATGAGCGCCCACAACACAGCCGAATAGATCAGGCTTGCCTTAAGCAGAAGCCTGAAGGTCTGTCTGACCCGGACAGTGTTTTTAGCGCCGTAGTTATAGCTTGCTATAGGCTGCGCTCCCTGGCCGAGGCCTTGCAGCGGCAGCATGGCGAACTGCATAATGCTGGTTAGTATTGTCATGGCGCCAACCGCAATGTCGCCTCCGTATCTGAGCAGCGACGAATTGTAGCAGACCGCGATGACGCTTTCGCTGGCAGTCATAATAAACGGCGCAAGGCCAAGAGCGACACAGGGCAGGATGATTTTTGCGTCCAGCCTGATATTGGCGCGCCTGAGCTTCAGCAGAGTTTTCTTTCCGAAGAGGAAGTATACGACCCATACGCAGGACACTCCCTGAGAAATAATGGTCGCCAGTGCCGCGCCGCGTACGCCCATTTTGAGCCCATATATGAATATGGGATCCAGCACGATATTGCACAATGCCCCGATCAGCACTGTGCGCATACTGATCTTTGTAAAGCCCTGGGCGGTGATGAAAGCGTTCATGCCCAGTGTGAGCTGCACGAATATCGTGCCGAGGGCATAAATGTTCATGTAATCTGTCGAGTAATTAATGGTGTTTTCGCTTGCGCCGAATACCAGCAGAAAATCTCTGTTCCATATCAAAAGAACCACAGTCAGTATGACTGAAATAATGATCTGAAACAGAAAGCAGCTGCCCAGCGTCCTTTCGGC
This sequence comes from Negativicutes bacterium, assembly GCA_021372785.1. Taxonomy (NCBI): domain Bacteria; kingdom Bacillati; phylum Bacillota; class Negativicutes; species Negativicutes bacterium. The sequence goes on from JAJFTT010000066.1 coordinate 9,354, forward strand.
GAAAGCATTGTCTCCCTTGCCCATGGATATGGAAGCACGGGGTGCGCCTCCAGATGCAATCAGCGATGCAAATGCGGTTACTATCATGATGACCGGAAGGCACACGCCCACTCCGGTCAGCGCCAGCGCGCCGTTCTCCGGCATATGGCCGATGTAAATACGGTCGACAATGTTATAAAGCATGTTGATGAGCTGCGCAAGTACCGTTGGTATGGCCATCCGGCGAAGCAGTTTTCCGATAGGTTCTGTCCCAAGAAAATCGTTGTTTTGTGATAGGGATAGGGATTGAGATTGCGATTTCATGTAAGTTTACTTCCTTTCCAATCCTTCCAGTGCGTTTTGCCATATGCGCACATTCATGTCTGCGTACTGTTTCTGTTCCACCAGGGTGAAGCCGCTGAAAAGCTGCGCCGAAAACGCGTCCAGCACTGCGGATATATCAGGTATCATCTTTTGCGCATCGTCTGTCAGCATAAGATGGATGCGCCGTCTGTCGCCCGTATCCTGCCTGCGCAGCAGCAGCTCCTTTTGTATCAGCGATTCTACTGCCTTTGATACGTTTGCCTTCGGCAACCTTCTCAGATCGACGATATCGCTTGCTGTGTCCTTACCCGGATTGTTGTTAAGAAACATCAGTATATTCGACTCGATCTGCGTAAGGCCGTACTTTTCGCATACGTCTTTACCGCTTAGCTCGAACAGCCGCATTACCGCTTGGAAGCGCTGCAATATTTCTCCGCCTTTAAGCATATGGTCACCACCACTCTCATAAAGTTTCTATGGAAACTGTTTTATTATAAACTATTATACATTCAATCCGCTGTTTGTCAATGGTTATCATGAAATCAGATGAGTTCAAATATGAAGCATGAGCATTTTTTGCGTTGCAAAGCAAACAATTTTCCGGTATCAAGGGATATCAAATATAACAGATTAAGGTGCAATGGCAGCGAAGATTAAAATCGAATAAAAAAGGACATTTTGCAGCTTTTTGGGTAGAATTTACCCAAAAGAGATATGCAAATATGTCCAAGAAAAAATATTAAGTATGGGCAGCTGCTTTGCCAATATAACCGCGATGTCTATGATGTCATGCCCTTTGCGATCTAGTAAACAAAGATTGTTAGTTATTTTCCGTAATAGTGCCTTTCCCGTTAAAATAAATCAGGTCCCCATCGTCATAATGCCAAATTGCCTGAAACGAGGTCGGTTTTTTGATACCGTTTAATTCTATATAATCATCACAAACAACTGACCATTCCATCGTTTCGCTTGATCCATCGGTTGCTACAGCCGACCTGTCATCGGTTGTGAAAGACAGCATTTCCCCATTTTCGTTAAATGTAAAAATTCCGCTGACAGATATACCATAACAGGATATTGTTGCTTTTGCGTTCAGATCATCGACTGCCTCCCATTTAATATAATCCTGTAAAGCTGAATTAGGGACAAAGAGGATTTCCGAGAGGAATGTGACCAGGCTCGATTTATCCATAACTTCTCCTGTTTGGTCAAATAAAGTGAAAAGTTTTGCCAAAACGCCTTTCATTGAACCGGAACCATCTGAATATGTGTCCAGTCCTTCAAAGGGGATACCATACATCGAGCTGTCAATATAGGCGATTCTATTCGGCTCTTTCACGAAATTATATTGCGTGTAATCGATTTTTATCGCAGATTTATTCTTGCCGAACAAAAAATCGACATCCTGATAATATATTTTTATATAGGACATTTTCGGTGTGCCAATATAACCGCAATATCTGAAGTATGTCTGAACAGGCGCGGGCAGGCCGGCAATGTCTTCCTCCTGGAATATGCCTTCCTGAGGATCAGCTTCAGTCATAAGTTGCTTTGCCGTCCTGTCAAAGTCCGTTTTAGACTTTGAATATGGAATATTAAAAAATATCATCAGGATACCTGTTACGCAGAGTACAACCCCGATTATAGTGAGCATTATTTTTTTGCTCCTCCTTCTCATAACGTTCCTCCTTCATTGGACCTACGAGTATAACGAAAATTCATACCTTTTTCTGCATGTCATGCAGTATCAGTATCGGCAAGAGCAGTACTTTTGTTTAATACGTCCTCGAGCATGATCTGCGTAAATTTTTCAGGTTCTTCAAACATGGGGCTATGGGCAGACTGCTCGAATGTATAAAAACCTTTTACCGGAGCCTGCAAGTGTTTCAGGTAAACTTTTGATAAATCATAGTTAACCGTATAATCGTATTTGCCGCTGATAAAATAAGCAGGAATCTTTAACTGGGATACTTCGGCAGTCAAATCCGCAGAAAAAAGCTGATCAATTAATTTGGTATCATTTCTCAAAAAAGCTTTTGCACGCCATACCGTTATTTTTTCTTTCAGTGTATATGCCCTGCATTGAAAGACGGGAATAAATATACCGGTAATGACGGATTTCATATTGTGCATGGTACCAATGCCAAGCTCATGCATGGTTCTGTCACGTAATAAAGAAACAAAAAATGAACGAACCGCGATATCAGATTCCAAAACCGGATAGTTTTTTAATTTCTTAATCATTTCATTGTTTCCGGCCGCTGTATACTGCTCCAGAATGTATGTGTATGCCAGCTTTTCCGATTCAGCCATTTGTGAAATCTGTGCCACGCCGATATAGGCGATATATAGCTGAGGCGCCTGGGCCGCGGCTTGAATACCGAGGAATGAACCCCAGGAATGCGCCATTAAATAAATCTTATCCTGCCCAAAACGTTCGCGAAGATAATTTGTTGCTTCTATCGTATCGGATACAAGCTGTTCCGCGGTTAAGTCCTGTGCCGAAATGTCTGCGTTATACGAAAGCCCTGCGCCGCGCTGCTCCCAGTAACAAACGGTGAAGTGGTCTTCAAGCCCGGTTGGATACTTCTCGGCAAGAAAATACTCCGGCATACCCGGTCCCCCATGCAAAAAAAGCAGCACCGGGTTTTTTGTATTTTTACCTTTTATAAACATACCCTGCTCGACACCACCGATGTTTACTATAACTTTTTCAGATATGCTTCCCTCAAGCATACTATTGTTTTTATCCAAAAAAGGTTCAGGTTTTCCCGGACTGATTACTAATAATATGCCTGTGAGAATAAATACACATCCAAGTAAAAAAGCAAGCGTGATTGGCATAATACGCCCCTCCCTAGTTACAAGCGATTTTTTAGAAAGCTTCTCATTCTTAATCATTTTCATTTTTTTCCCCGATTTACAATGTCTGTTTGTTCCAAATAATATCTTCAATCTTTTTTTCCCAATCTTTGTCATAATAAATATTTTTCATTGTAGCGATTGAAGCAAGGCCATGAACGGAAGCCCATAATGCTATAATCGTATCTTCCATTTTTTCTTTTGGCATTCCGGTTTCTCCGAAGATACGTAAAACATTTTCTTTCAGTAATTCAAAAGGCGGAAAGTTGTTCTTCGCATTTTCATCCAATGACAGATTAACTTTTATGCAAGGCTGTGAAAACAGGAACTGAAAATAATTTGGATTTTTAACAAAAAACAGCACATAACTCTTCCCCATTTGGATCAGCACTCTTTGGTCGTTTTGATTTAGACAGGATTCAATTGCGGTGTGAAGAACTTCCATAAACTGATTTGTTACATAATCCTGCATAGCCTCCAGCAAGTCTTCCTTGCTTTGAAAATGACTGTAAGGCGCCGATTGACTTACACCGCACATGACACATACTTTTCGCAATGAAAGCTGCTCTATACCCTTTTGATTAATTAATTCAATCCCAGCCTCAATGAGACAATTTCTTAAATTCCCATGATGATAGGGTTTATCCGGCATTTTATCACCTCTTCATCTTTACGCTGTTTAGATTATAATATGATATCTTTACAGTGTCAAGATATCGGGATGAGAAAGTGTCTGACTGAAAGTTATCCGTATGAGATCGGAACTGGCTCCGTTGATTCATAGATAAAAGTAAAATTTGTATAAAAAGTTTCGATCGAACCTTTTCAAAGGTTCGCGAGGGAGTTGGGGGCGTCGCCCCCAAGGTTTTTTAATGCTGATAAAGCGTATTTTGGAAGGGTTTGGGGAACCTTTTTCAAGAAAAAAGGTTCCCCAACATATCGGATTTGTGCACTTTTTTACAGGATGCCTTTTTCGACACTCTGATGCTATGATTCATAGAAAGCCTTTGGGGATTCAGTTTTCCAGTAAGTTAATAGTCTGTATTTTTAAGCTTAAAACTCCCTACCTGTTTTTTCATAAGCTCGGCCTGATTTGCCAATTCCTCATTTATCGCTGAATTTGACTGCATTTCCTGGGATATCAGCATGATTCCCTGATCGATTTTTTTGGACGAAACAGCGATATCGTTCATAAGGGCCGCAACAGCGGACACTTCACTGACAATCTTATTGAGAGCATCCGTGGCATTTTTTGCGATCTTTGTGCCGCCGTCAACCTTACTGATGGTGTCGTGGATCATTTCAGCCGTTTCCTTGGCTGCGTCTGCGGAACGCGTAGCAAGGTTCCGAACTTCCTCCGCAACTACGGCGAAACCCTTTCCGTGCTGCCCCGCCCTTGCGGCTTCAACTGCCGCGTTGAGCGCCAGTATGTTTGTCTGAAAGGCGATGTCTTCAATCACTTTGATGACCTTGGATATATTTGTGGAAGTATCATTTATCTCTTCCATAGCGATAACCATTTCTTTGATCTGGTTATCACCCTGTACAGCTTTCTCTTTGGCGGCGCTTGCCAGCTTATTTGCCTGGTCCGCGTTGCAGGTATTATTGCTTATGAGTGAAGATATCCCGACTATGGAGGCTGTCGGCGCCCCCTGTTCGGATGTGCCGTGCAAAAGCGCCATATTGGAGTCGTAGGCCCGGCGGGAGTCTGCCAGAACATTATTTGAAGCAGTGTTGATATTAGTCAGCAGCAGGTTGATTTTTTCAACCATTTCCTTAAGCTTTATGTTAAGAAAATCATCCTCAGACCGGGCTTTCAATATATATTCAAATCTCCGCCGGAAATCTTCTCGACAGCCGCCGCCTGCTCGCGAATATTGTTTATCATCTTGACGAACTCTGACGTCAGGATGCCTATTTCATCGGTCTTGTTCAGGTATCTGTCTGGAAACGTTATATCAACTATACCCTGGGATAACCTGGAAGAAGCGTTCTCCAGTATTTTTATGGGGTCAACTACTGTTTTCTTAACCACAATGTAAATCAAAACAAATGAAACAGCACACGACAGGATCATTATTCCTAATAAAGTGGGAAGATAATCATTAATACTCTTATTGATGGTATCAGCTCCGATATCCAGCCCGACAACGCCGACCACTTTGTTTTCGCTGTTAAAAACAGGTGCAAAGCCTGAAATAAGATCACCGTATGCTCCGTTGGAATAAACAGAAGAAAAGGTGCCGTTTCCTGTTGAAATGGCTTCGCCGGGCTCGGCTCCGTATTCATCCTTGGGCTGCGTATCGCCAAGCATACTGGGTGTTTCGCCTTCCGAATATCCGTCCGCTATATATTTGTAATTGCTGCCCGAATCAACCATTATGTATAAATAAGTCAGATCCAATTTTTCTTTCAGCTTGCTTATATAATCCAGCATTACCTGATAATAATCATCTTTCACTCCGGTTTTATCATATTCCGATATCTTGTTTCCATCAATATTTTCGCTTACTGTCATAGCAATATCAAGAGCTCGCCTGCCCATATAATCTTCTAAATTGCTTTTGTATGTGGCAAAGCTGAAGTAACCTATTAATAGAGAACAACCCATGGATATAAGAAGTACATAAATTGAAATTTTGATTTTTATCGATATCTTTTTTATGATATAACACTCCTTCAGCAAATTAATGTAATCAAATGTTCGCTTATTTCAGCAGAAGTTTTTTCTGCTTGAATAAATATATCGACCCCGACCAGGGTTTATTAATACTGTCTTAAAAATGCACCGAAAGAGAATCAGCTCTGAAACAGTCAAGCTTAAAGCACCTCTGTGGACTACTGTTTATTCATCATTTGCACAAACAAGTCGACGATTTGAGGGTCAAACTGTTTCCCGGCGCCGTCAATAATCACCTGTATGGCCTTTTCCCTGCCTGCAGAGTTTGGGTTTTCCTCGCTGCTTAACACTCTTTCATAGGTTTCCCCTATGGAAATTATCCTTGACAGCAAGGGGATTTCTCTGCCTTTAAGCCCCTTTGGATATCCTTTTCCATCCCATCTTTCATGGTGGCTGTATACGCCTTCCGACAAATCAAGAGTAGTGTCGAACAGGTTCAATATGCGGTAACCGATAACCGGATGCTGCTGCATTTTTTCAAGCTCTTCCTCTGACAAATCGGCTTTGGACAAAAGGTGTTCTTCCAATACAATTTTACCGATATCATGCAAAAACCCTGCTTGTTTTAATCTTTTTATTTCCGTATCCGGAAGGTCCATGGCACTGCCGATACTGCCGCATATTTCCTCAACAGTAATCGAATGCTGTTTTTCTTTAGGGCTGCGGTTGTGCAGGGTTTCGATTATTGTATTGATAATGTCCATATTAAAGGACTTCCGGTTCAGCGCCTTGTCTTTATACATCGCGTTTTCTGCGCTGGACAACACTTCTTCAATGGGTTGTGCCGAATTTGTTTTGGTATTGCTGCCCAACGCAATGCTGCACTTTATTGCGGCAATACGCGAGTCGGAGAAAATATCTTTGATATTGGAAAGGACTTTCATTGCGTCCTCGTTTGTGGCTTTTGGCAGGATCATAACAAATTCGTCTCCGCCTACGCGGGCGACAGAGCCGTCTTTTCTGCAGGCTTCCATAAGGATTTCCGACGACTTCTTGATTAGGGCATCTCCCGCTGAATGTCCAAAGATATCATTGGTCATCTTTAAACCGTTGATATCTGCAAAAATCACCGATAAGGGCAGGTTGTCCGGATTATCTAATTTTTTAAGGTTCTCTTCAAAGCATCTTCTGTTGTGAAGACCGGTCAAGGTGTCGTGGCAGCTCAGGTATTTGATTTCCGCTTCTCTTTTCCTGCGCCCTGTAATATCCGTGAACGTAATAACTGCTCCAACGATTTTTTCGTTTTTTATCTGGGGATAAGCATGGTATTCAACATAGAAGAATGTGCCGTCCTCTTTCCAAAAAACCTCATCGTCAGAATGTGTACCTTCATTTTGTCTGATCGATTTCATAATTTTGCATTCTTCGGCGGAGAAGGGGGTACCGTCAATCTTGCTGTGATGTATCTTCCGGTGCATATTCTCTCCGAGAAGATCTTCCTGGCCGGAATACCCGAGCAATTTGATGCAGCTTGTGTTGCAGAATGTACAGTTTCCTTCCAAATCGATACCGTAAATTGCCTCGGCGGCTGAGTCCAGAAGAAGCCGAAGCTGATCTTTGCTGGTTTTCATGTCTTCCGTTCTTGTTTTCACCGTATCTTCCAGATTGTTTATTAAATCATAAAGGTTTTCGGCCATTTCATTGAAAGCTCCCGACAGTCTGCCGATCTCGTCATTTCTGAAAATTACCGCCCTGTCGGCAAGGTTGCCGGATGATATGTTATCAGCCACTTTCAACAAATTGCCCATAGGTTTAAGCAATCTTCTTATTATGATGTAAAAAAACAGTATCGACAGAAGAATGGCGATTATCATAAGGATTATTGTCATCTGAATGCTTTGGTACACTTCTGTCATTAACAAACTTTCAGGCACCGCGGAAATAATGATCCAATTCAAACCCTCCCTATCAAACTCTTTTGCGTTTACATACAGGCTTTCGTTCTTTCTTTGAAAGTACAGCGAGTAAACATATACTTAGTGATGCCTACTGGAGAACATCTCTCTGGTAGGCATTATTTTTTTGCTTATTTTTTGTACGATGGTCTTCTTTTTTTCCAGTGGGTAGTGAGGACAAGAGTTCTCGGACTGGAGAAAAGCTCATGACAACCGATCAGAAAAAAATAATAACCGAAATGCGAAGACTGGGTTGCACCTACGCGAGTATTGCAGAGACGCTCTCAATTTCGGAAAGTACGATAAAAACTTACTGCCGTCGTACTCGGCTTACTGACAATACTGAAAAAACAGTTCTTGTTTGCAAACAGTGTGGCAAACCAATCAAGGTGAAGAACAAACACAGAGCGCGTCAGTTCTGCTCAGACCAGTGTCGTGCGGCATGGTGGTATGCCAATCGTGGCAGCAAGCCCAGAACGGAATATCAACTGATATGCTCGAACTGCAGTCAGCCCTTCGTGAGCATCGGAAACAAGGCTCGGAAGTACTGCTCTCATCAGTGCTATATTGCCGCCCGGTTCGGAGGTAACAGCCATGAATGACCACACTCTTGGCTACAAATCCGCTATGGCGCAAGCACGTCGGATGCTGTCAGAGGGCATCATCAACGAAGCTGAGTACACCATAATTGATACAATGATGGCCGAAAAATACGGCTTATCCTCGTGTAGTTTATTCCGGGAAAATGGCTTGCTATATAGTAGTATCAGAGGTAATATGTCACACTACAAGGGGGTGACAATATGCAAAAAATAATCAAAAAGGTGGCGCATCCGCCGAAGTTAGAGCGAAAAAAGCGTGTCGCCGCCTACGCCCGCGTGTCCAGCGGCAAGGACGCGATGCTTCATTCGCTCTCATCGCAAGTCGCGTATTACAGCACGCTGATACAGAAGCACGGCGACTGGGAATATGCCGGTGTGTACGCTGACGAGGCGATGACCGGCACCAAGGAAAGCCGCGACGAGTTTCAAAGGCTGCTTGCCGACTGCCGCGCCGGATGTATTGATCTGATACTTACCAAGTCCATCTCCCGCTTCGCTCGAAACACGGTCACTCTGCTGGAAACCGTGCGAGAGCTGAAACTACTGGAGGTGGATGTTTTTTTAGAGGAGCAGAACATTCACACACAGAGCAGCGAGGGTGAGCTGATGATGACCATTCTCGCGTCCTACGCACAGGAGGAAAGCCTGTCGGCAAGCGAAAATCAGAAATGGCGCATCAAGCGCAATTTCGAAGCCGGAAAGCCGTGGGATTGCACGATTCTCGGATACCGGGCAAAGGACGGTGTTTTCGAGATTGTGCCGGAGGAAGCGGAAACAGTGCGGCTGGTGTTCAAGTGGTATCTTGATGGGTTTGGCAGACAGGCAATCGCCAACCGGCTCAATGAGTTGGGGATTCCTACACGCTTTGAAAAGAGCTGGCATCAGGACACAATCCGAAAAATGCTCCGAAATGAAAAATACACTGGTGACCTGCTTCTGCAGAAGACGTTCCGCACCGACCACCTGACAAAGCAGACTCGCATAAATCACGGCGAGCTTCCTATGTACCATGTTCAGGACGCACACGAGCCAATCATCGACAGGGCGACTTTCGATGCGGTTCAACAAGAACTTGTCAGACGAGCAGAGAGCGTCCATGTAAAACCCGGTTCGTCTACGGCTTTCACCGGTAAGATACGTTGCGGCCTCTGCGGGAAAAAGTATCGGCGCAAGACGACGCATACCGGCATCGCTTGGGTCTGCGCCACATACAACACAAAAGGGAAAAAATACTGCTCTTCCAAGCAGATACCGGAAGAAACGCTCAAAGCCGTGACTGCCAAGGTACTCGGTTGTGATTTATTTGATGAGGATGCATTTGCGGAGCGCATTGCTTTTGTCTCCGCGCTACCGAACAATACTCTGGAGTTTACTTTCACAGACGGACATTCGGAAAACGCCACATGGCAAGACCGCTCACGCTCTGAGAGCTGGACTGCGGAAAGGCGTCAGGCAGCGGCAGAGAAAACGAGGAAAAGGAGTGAAAAGAAATGCCAAGAGCAGTAACGATGATACCAGCCACAATAAACCGCTTTACGGCGCTGTCGACGACTTCGGTGACGAGACGCAAGGTTGCTGGCTACGCCCGCGTGTCTACTGACAGCGAGGAACAGCAAACCAGCTATGAGGCACAGGTGGATTATTACACCCATTACATTCAATCCCGTGAGGATTGGGAGTTCGTTGGGGTTTATACCGATGAAGGAATTTCGGCGACCAACACCAAGCACCGCGACGGCTTCAAGAAGATGGTCAAGGACGCGCTTGCCGGTAAGATTGACCTTATCGTCACGAAATCGGTCAGCCGATTTGCCCGTAATACGGTTGACAGCCTTACGACCGTCCGCAAGCTGAAGGAGCACGGCACAGAGATTTATTTTGAAAAGGAAAACATCTTCACCTTCGACAGCAAGGGAGAACTTCTTATAACCATCATGTCCTCACTGGCGCAGGAAGAAAGCCGGAGCATTTCGGAGAACGTCACGTGGGGCCAGCGGAAACGCTTCGCCGACGGAAAGGTCAGTATGCCATATAAGCAGTTTCTCGGCTATGAAAAAGGAGAGGACGGGATGCCTGTTGTCAACGAAGAGGAAGCCGCCATTGTCCGGCTTATCTACAGGCTTTTCCTTGAGGGTAAAACGCCAGCGGGGATTTGCCGATACTTAGAACAACAGGGTATTCCAACGCCCTCCGGCAAGCAAAAATGGAGCCAGACCACGGTGGACAGTATTCTCTCAAACGAGAAGTACAAGGGCGACGCGCTTCTACAGAAGAAATTCACAGTGGATTTTCTGATGAAAAAGATGAAGACCAACGAGGGCGAAGTGCCTCAGTATTATGTGGAGCACAGCCATGAAGCCATTATAGTGCCGCTGGAATGGGACATGGTGCAGGCGGAAATAGCGCGGCGTAGGTCGCTCGGTAGAGCCTACAGCGGCAACAGCGTGTTCTCGTCCAAGCTGGTCTGCGGTGACTGCGGTGGCTTCTTTGGTCAAAAGGTGTGGCACTCAAACGACCCGTACCGCAAGGTGATCTGGCGCTGCAACAGCAAGTTCAAGGGCGAGACGAAATGCGCCACGCCTCATCTGGACACGGAAACCATCCAGCGAAAGTTCCTGATAGCCTACAATCGCCTGATGGCAGACCGCGAGGGTGTTATCTCGGATTGTGCTTTGATGCGGCGAGTGCTTTCTGACACTACGGCGCTGGACGCAGAGCTCGACAACTTGAACGAGGAAATCACGGTCGTGTCGGAGCTGGTCAAGACCTGTGTCAAGGAGAATGCTTCAACGGCACAGTCGCAGGAGGAATACGCAAAGAAGTACAACGGCCTGCTTGCCCGCTACGAGAAAGCGACGGCGCGGCTTACGGAGGTAACTGCTGAGAAAGAGCATAAGCACGACCAAGACCGTGAGCTTCGGCTGTTCATCGAGGAGTTAAAGAAACAGCCCCTCGTCCTCGAAGAATGGGACGAAAGGCTGTGGATTTCAATTCTCGACCGAGCGACAGTATTCCGGGACGGCAGGATCGCGTTCAAGTTTAAAAGCAGCAGAGAGATTGAGGTGGAGCGTTGAGTGCTCCACCTTTTTTTCGTAAATATTATCCGCATATCATTTACAAAACACATGGCATATTATTCTACACATCTCTTAAATACTGCGGTTAAGTCTTGATGAACCCAAATACAGCGGAATTGCCATAAGCTGGGTGGCAACGGACACCACAATCATTGCCGGTATGCTTACATCATACAGTACACCCATAAGCCAGCTTCCAAGGAACCAGAACACCCCGAAGGAGCACTCAAAAATGCCATAGCCTGTAGCTCTGCTGGCCTTGGGGACCATATTCGTCACTGCGGCTTTTAGGATAGACTCCTGTGCGCCCATGCCCACGCCCCAGAGGGCGATGCCCAGCAGCACCGTAGGAACGGAATGTAAGCCGAATACAAAGATCGCAAAAGGAGCGGAAATAATTGTTGACCATACCAGTGCTTTGACACCTTTTTTATCGTACATGAGCCCGAAAAACAGAGCAGCCACCGCATCTACCAGCATGGCGCCCGCATAGAGCAGAGGCAGCGTCCCGCTGTTTACAAGCGACGTCGTTTCGGCAAGGCCGGATGCAAGATTGGTATAGGTATTTGATACATGCATGATAATAATAGAGTAGTCAATAAAGCCGAATGCGAACAGACTGATACCGGCGATATATAGAATAAACTCCTTCTTCATCTTGAATGGGATATATTCCTTTGGTTCTGGTTCAAAGTGTTCTGGATTCGGGAATTTATGCTTCGTCACGAGCAGTAGGCTAATGGTAATTGCACCCGGAATCGCAAGTACCGCGAAACAGGTGGAATACACCTCAAAGGTCGAGCCATCCGTCTTGAACAGCATGACGAGATAGAGCAGTACCGGTCCAAGGAACGCGCCGATCTGGTCGAGTACCTCCTGAATGCCGAAACTCTTTCCCACACCTTCCTGCGAGGCGGCAAAAGACATGATGGTGTCCTTCGCCGGTTTTTTTATGGCCTTGCCCATGCGCTGGATAACCAGCAGAGCACAGGCGGCAATCCATCCGTGCTCACCAACAAGCGCAAGGGCGGGAACGGCCAGCACATCCAGTATGTACCCAACAACGGTCATAGGCCAGTATTGCTTTGTTTTGTCGGTGAGCTTGCCGAACACATATCGCATGGAGTAGCCAATGAGTTCCCCCAATCCGGAGATAAAGCCAATTGTTCCTGCAGATGCACCCAGCAGGGAGAGATACGCGCCCCGGATGCTGGATGCTCCTTCATGCGTCATATCCGAAAAAAGGCTGACAATGCCAAACAATAGTATAAACAGCATTGCCTTCGAAAGCTTTTTCTTTTTATTATTTTCCATTTTGACACTCTCTCTTCACAATATCCTGCATCTCAGAAAAATCAGCTTTGCTTTCTGTCTTGCAGCGCAGATACAGAATATCAAGTAATCCAGCAAATTCCTCGCGCTCTTGATCTGACAGCACCCCCGTCAACCATTCATAAAACAACGACTCGATATGCGCCTTTGAGTTTTTGAGACTCTCCGCTTTTTCGGTTGGGAACAGAAGCTGGCTGCGGCCATCGGCGGGATTCTCTTTTCGAATTAGATATCCCTTAGCCTCCAGATTCGCCGTCTGGCGTGCAACAGCTCCTTTATCGATCCCCACGATTTTGCACACGCCTGCCTGTGTGATGCCGGGATTTTTTCGGATGGCATGGATCACATCAAACTCTGCCGTGCCGATACCATCTTCCCGCAAGGTGCGGATAGTGAATTTGCTGACTTCCCGCGCGATTTTAGTGATCTGTCTTTTTGTAATGTCCATAGAAGCCTCCACACAAAACAAGATGTAGCATCAACCAATTACAATTAGATGATACTACATCTTCTTGCTTTGTCAAGAGGATACAGCAGTTATTGAGCTTTTATGTTGAGCACCTTTCGTCTGTAAAATACGGGGTTTAGGCATACACTAATTAGTCCAGAACAGAGTTAGCAGATCACCTATGTTTACGTATGCACCCAATCGCAAGCGCGGGTATGAAACTATTTTTGCGGCAAATGAAACTGTGGGAAAAAGTGAAACTATTTCGGGTAATCGCAAGCGCGGGTATAGAGGACATCACTGTTTCGGTGGATATCGGCGGTATCTGGTGGTTAGGTGACGAAGTAAAAAGCACATAAAAGTTCCGAAAATGCCTTGCTTGCAGGCTTTTTCGGCATAAAATAAGAACGCTAATGTTGACACCCATCGTATCAATATTAGCGTTCTTATATGGTGCGGGCGACAGGAGTTGAACCTGCATGAATTTCTCCGCCAGATCCTAAGTCTGGTGCGTCTGCCAATTCCGCCACGCCCGCATGTGCTACTGCATTTTATCACAATTTATCCGCCGGGGCAAGCATATTTTATTTTACCGGCTGAATTTGCATGCGTGTCGGCAGCGCCCTTTTCACGAAAATTCGCAGGATTGACAATTGCTTTTTTGGTTCGTTTATGATATGTTATTTTCAGTTTTCTTAAACTATTAAGCATCCTACACTGATTATTTGAGGTGAAAGTTCGTGTTCCACGAAAAATTAGATTTTTTAATGAAATTAACCCATTCATCCAACAGTACGTTGGGCAAAGCCGTCTCACTGGATGCTTCCTATATCAGCCGATTACGCAATGGCAGCCGCAAGCTGCCGAAAGACCCTGTTTTTATCCCCGCTATGGTAGACTATTTCGCCCGGAATATCACTACAGAGGAGCAAAAACGGATCCTGGCGACGGTTCCCACCTTTCCCTATCACTATGAAGATGACAGCAATCACTTAAATCAACTTTTATCTCACTGGCTGCTGCAGGATACCGATGATATGGAAGAACCGGTAGAAACCTTCTTGCGTCGTTTCAGCCTGCTTCGTCATCAGGCTGATCCGGCAGCCCCAAAGTTGCGCCCTGCGCTGTCGCGTTCCAAAGCCAATTATTACTTTGGCATCAAAGGAAAACAGGAGGCAGTTTTACGCTTTTTGCATCAAGTCACACGGGAAAAATTCACGCAAACGCTGCTGCTCTTCAGCAGCGAAGATATGTCATGGCTGACCAATGACCCGCTATTCACCAAACAATGGGCGGACTTAATGACAACTGCGATTTTGAAAGGAAATCACATCAGGATTATTCATACCGTCAGCCGTGCGTTAAATGAGATTTTCGAGGCGATCACCCAATGGCTGCCTTTGTATCTGACCGGGTCAATCGAACCTTATTATTATCCCAGGTCACAAGACGGCGTTCTTCGGCGCACTCTATTTATTGCACCGCGGACCGCAGCAATTGTAGCGTCTTCTGTGCAGAATAATCTGGATGATATGACTAATTTTTATATTACCAACCAAACGCTGATTCGAGCCTTTGAAAAAGAGTTTGAACGTTATTTCGCTTTGTGCAAACCATTAATGAAAATCTACACCAACGAACAAACCCCGGCTTTGCATGAAGCTTTGCTTGACTTTGATGCCAAGCCTTGTAACACGTTACTTTACTCTCCTTATTTATCGTTGCTCACCCTGCCTTCTGCCGCCGCCAAGAGTATTGCGGAGCGCAGCGGACAACCTGCCATTCTGGCTATCCAGCGGGAAAGAGAAACTTCCCTGTTGGAAAATCTAAAGCACTTCGGCGTGATAGATTTTCTTTCCTTGCCCAACCTGAATACTGTGTTACAGGGTAGTTTACCGCTATTGCTGCGAGAGCTTTTCGGTTTGCCTTATTTTTACTACACGAAGGAAGAATTTCGCCTGCATCTAGCCAATGTGATTGATTTATTGCGCGGTGAACCCAATTATCATGTCGTGATTCATCAGCAAAATATGACGCCTTACTTGTTATATGTCAAAGAAGATTATGGTGTCATGCTCAGTAAAGTAACAAATCCAGTTGCTGTTTTCTTGATAGAAGACAACGGTATGACCATTGCATTTTGGAATTTCCTTTATCGTCAGACCAAAAAGACGATCAAAACCAACCGTCAGCAGATCATTCATCTGCTGGAACAATATCTGCATGCTCTGCATTGAAAGAAAGAACAGTCTTTCGCATCATTAAAATACACCACTTGCGAGAGGTGGGCAATCGTCTCTCTGCAGTGGTGCATTTGGCAACGCCAGGCTGTTTTTTCTTATTTTTTTTTGTAAATACACGCTTTCTTGCAACTTGCGCAGCCACAACCGCAGCCGCCGCTGCCCGCTTGACGTTTTGTTTTCCGCGCCGCAAACAGGATAGCCAACAATGTCAGCCCAATCAGCAGCCAATCGATTCCTTGCATAATGATCTCACATTCCTTTCAAAACAAGCCCAAAAAATCAAAGAATCAGAGAGCCAACCTGAAAAACAAAGTATGCCGCTAACCAGGCGATCCCAGTCTGATACAAAAAGGCGATCACCATGCCCCGCCAGCTGCCCCATTCCCGCCGAACCGCGGATAAAGCGGCAATGCAGGGTGAATAAAGCAGAGTGAAAACCAAAAACGAGAATGCCGAAAGCGGTGTAAATATTTGCGGTAAGGCAACAGAAACCTGACTCACCTCACGCACGCCGGTCAGAATTGCCAATGTACTTACCACGGCTTCTTTTGCCGTCAAACCGGCTAAGAGGGCAGTCGCCGCGCGCCAATCCGCAAAACCCAAGGGAGCAAAAAGCGGCGCCAAACTTCTGCCGAACCCCGCCAGGATACTGGTATTACTGTCGGTAATCCAATTGAAGCGTAAATCAAAACTTTGCAAAAACCAGATCACAATGGTCCCCAGAAAAATCACGGTAAAAGCGCGCGTCATGAAATCCTTGGCTTTCTCGTAAAGATTAAAGGCTACGCTTTTGGCATTCGGCAGCCGATAAGCCGGCAGTTCCAGGACGAAAGGCATTAAATCTCCTTTCATCACCGTGGATTTCAGTAAAAATCCGGACAAAATTGCCATCAGCACGCCACCAAGATAGAGTGTGATCATGACCAGGGCTTGCTGCGCCGGAAAAAAGGCCGCCGAAAAAATTGCATAAATCGGTACTTTGGCACTGCAGGATAAAAACGGAGTCAGCAGCATCGTGATCTTGCGGTCTCTATCACCGGGCAAGGTGCGGGTAGCCATAATAGCCGGCACAGAACAGCCAAACCCCATCAGCATAGGGACAATCGAGCGGCCGGAAAGCCCAACTTTACGCATAAACTGATCCATCATAAAGGCGACGCGCGCCATGTAGCCGGTATCTTCCAGGATCGACAGCAAAAAGAAGAGAATCAGAATGATCGGCAGGAACCCCAGTACACTGCCCACACCGGCAAATACACCATCGATTAAGAGAGAATGCAGAATCGGATTAACAACAAAACGAGTCAGCCGGGCATCGAAACTACCCGTGATTCCGTCAATAACCAAAGCAAAAATCTCGACAAAATAGCTGCCGATCGGACCAAAGGTGATCCAGAAAATCAAGATCATAAATAAGAAAAAAATTGGGATGCCAAAGTAGCGGTGAGTCAGCAAGCGGTCTATTTTTTCTGAGCGAATTTGCTCTTTGGTTTGACCCGGATGTTTCAGGGTTCTGGCGCAGAGCTGTTCGATGAATTGATAACGCAGATCAATCACAGCGGCTTCCCGATCCATACCCAGATTGTGTTCCGCTTCTTCCACAATGCGCTGCAAGATTTCTAATTCTGAAGGTGTCAAAGCCAGACGTTTTTCCATCAGCTCGTCGCCTTCCACCAATTTGGCTGCCGCAAAACGCACAGCCACGCCGGCTGCTTCCGCTTTGCTTTCAATCAGATGACAGATCGCATGGATTGCCTTATGTAATTCCCCGCTGCAAAAATCCAAATGCCGCGGTTTAATCTTCTTTGCCGCCGTTTCCATCATGCGATCGATCAGTTCGGCTACGCCTTGGTTTTTCATTGCGGAAATCGGGATTACTTCGATGCCTAATGCATCTGATAATTGCATAAAATCGATATAGTGACCACTGGCCCGCACTTCATCCATCATATTCAACGCCAAGACCATCGGTATTTGTAAATCCAGCAACTGCAGCGTCAGATACAAATTCCGCTCTAAGTTGGTTGCATCGGCGATATTAATGATACAGTCCGGTTTTTCATCCAGAAGAAAATCTCTGGTCACGATCTCTTCTGTTGTATAAGGAGAAAGCGAATAAATACCCGGTAAATCCACAACTTTCGTTTTTTTATAACCCTTGATGCCGCCGGATTTTTGTTCCACCGTTACACCAGGGAAATTGCCGACATGCTGGTTACTGCCGGTCAATTGATTAAAGAGAGTGGTCTTGCCGCAATTCTGGTTGCCAACCAAAGCAAAAGTGAAATGATCGCTCATGCGTTTGCCGCCTCCACCTCAATCAGAGCGGCGTCTTCTTTTCGCAGGGTTAAGCTATAACCACGCAGACTCAATTCCAGAGGATCTCCCAAAGGAGCAACTTTTCGTATCGTTACTTTTGTCTTTGGTGTCAGTCCCATTTCCAAAAGCCTGCGCCGCAATGCGCCGCTGCCACCAACCTGCTGAATTCTGGCCCCGTGTCCTACTGAAATCTGTGCTAAGGTCATGATCGTCCCCCCTTTTTTATGTTATCTTTATCTAACAATTATTGCTGAAAAAAATGGTCTCTGTTAGCCACTACTTACACTTTACACGAAAAGAGGGTTTATGTCAACCATAGCTAACTAATTATTTCTGTCGGAATCGTAAGGGATTTTATGAAGGCAATCGGGCAGCTGTACTGCTTCCTTTCGGCCGGCTCGTTGCAACCATCCGCTGCGTCTGGGGAATTCTCTCGCTGCTCAACAGGCAGAAATAGGTAGAAAAAGACTGCTTTGATTTTTTCAAATCAAAGCAGTCTTTGGCAATGCTTCCGTTTTACTCCGGTTGAGGAGCACCTACCGGGCAAATGTTGTTGCATGCACCGCAGTCAATGCATTTATCCGGATCGATTACGTAGGGGTTCCCTTCCGAAATCGCATCGACGGGACATTCCGGTATGCAGCTACCACATGCTATACAGTCTTTATTAATCTTGTAAGCCATTATGTTCACCTCCTGTAACCATTTATGCTACACGCATATTTTTTCAATTCGACTTGCACTGAAAATTTCCTCCCCGCCTTGCGAAAATCTCCGAAATAATACAAAACAGAAAGTAGCGCTCCCGCTCGGAAGGAAGAATTCTGCCTCTGTCGAATTGAATAAGATAAATTGATTGGGAAGGAAGTTTTTAAGCATGAGTTTACGAGATGATGCTTTGGCCTTACATGCCAAATACAGAGGAAAAATATCCATTCAGAGTAAAGTAGCGGTTAACAATATTTTGGATTTGAGTTTAGCTTATACACCCGGCGTAGCGGAACCCTGTAAAGAAATATACGCGAATAAGGAATTGGTTTATACTTATACCAACAAAGGCAATACGGTTGCGGTTATTTCGGATGGTACCGCCGTCTTGGGTTTGGGAGATATCGGTCCGGAAGCCGGCTTACCGGTTATGGAAGGCAAATGTATTCTTTTCAAACGTTTTGCGGATATCGATGCTGTGCCAATTATGCTGAACAGTAAGAATGTTGATGAGATCGTACAAACCGTTAAAATCATCGCTCCCTCCTTTGGCGGGATTAATTTAGAAGATATTTCCTCTCCCCGTTGTTTTGAAATCGAACGCCGCTTAAAAGCGGAACTGAACATTCCTGTGTTTCATGATGATCAGCATGGGACCGCAGTAATTGTTCTGTCGGCTGTGCTGAATGCGACCCGTCTGATCGGCAAAGAGTTAAGCAATTGCACCGTCGTGATCAATGGCGCCGGTGCCGCCGGCACGGCAGTTGGCCGTTTGATTCTCAAAGCAGGCGTTCGGAATCTGCTGATGGTAGACCGTCATGGTATTCTGAATGTGGGCGATCCAAAAAATAACCCTGCGCAGGATGAATTGGCCTCCATCACCAACCGGCTGCATCAAACCGGAGATTTGAAGGAAGCGCTCAAAGGCGCTGATATTTTCATTGGTGTCTCTGCCGGCAATATTGCTGACCGGTCGATGATTGCCGGTATGAACAAGGACGCCATTGTCTTTGCCATGGCCAACCCTACACCGGAGATTTTCCCGGAGGAGGCAAAAGCCGGCGGTGCGCGGGTAGTGGGAACCGGCCGCTCCGATTATCCCAACCAAGTCAATAATTCGCTTTGTTTCCCCGGTATTTTCCGCGGCGCTCTCGATGCCAATGCCACCACCATCAATGAGGCAATGAAACTGGCGGCAGCTTATGCCATTGCCGGT
The DNA here is from genome assembly GCA_021372785.1 of Negativicutes bacterium. Lineage (NCBI taxonomy): Bacteria > Bacillati > Bacillota > Negativicutes > Negativicutes bacterium. The sequence goes on from JAJFTT010000066.1 coordinate 29,039, forward strand.
CTGATCGCTCAGGAAGATCTGCGCGATGATTACATCATTGTTGGTCCTTTTGATCCGCGTGTCTGTCAAACGATTGCCACTGCGGTAGCCGACGCAGCCAGAGCCACCGGAGTCATCCGAAAATCATAATCAAACCGAACCGAACGAAGGAGCCGATGCGATTTTGAGTCACGCTGCCCCACCCAAAGCGACCGTGCTGCTCGCTGTGTTTTTTACCGCCTTCTCCTCCATTTTCGTTCGGTTAACCACGGCGCCTGCTTTGATCATTTCCTTTTACCGTATGCTGTTTGCCGTAATGATGATCACGCCTTATGTTTTCATCCATTATCGCAGAGAGATTTTGCAGATGAAAAGAGGCAGTTTTCTCTTATGTATCGCCTCCGGCATCTGTCTGGCACTGCATTTTGCCACCTGGATTGCTTCGCTGTCAATGACGACTGTTGCCGCTTCCACCGTCCTCGTCTCCTGCAGTCCGATGATCGTTGCCGCTGTCGAATGCCTGCTGCAGCAAAAACGTCCCAGCCGGGCTTTATTGCTCGGTTTGACGCTTGCCTTCTGCGGTACGTTGCTGATCGCGGCAAATGGCAGCGGCAATCTCAGTTTCAGCGGCAACTTATTGGCTTTGACCGGTGGCTTTTTTGTTGCCTTTTATTTTCTGTTGGGCGTCCGCGTTCAGGAGACCGCTTCGCTCTGGACTTATATTTTTCTCGTTTACCTCAGTGCGGCAGTCACGCTGGGACTGCTTGTCACCCTCACACAGACTGCTTTTCGCGGTTATCCAACAAGCGATTATTTACTTTTCGCCGCGATGGCTTTCTTTTGCTCTGTTCTGGGTCATACCGTTTATAACTGGTTGCTGCCCTTTCACGGTGCAACGCTGATCTCGCTCTCCACCCTTTGTGAGCCGGTGTTTGCCAGTCTGCTCGCTTATTTCATTCTGCGGGAAATACCGCCCTTGCTTACCCTCATGGGCGGATTCCTGATCCTCGCAGGCATCACCTTCTATCTTCTGAAAAAAAACTAACTGCCTCAAAAAGAGGCTGACTCCGGATGATGCTTGATGACATCCGGAGTCAGCCTCTTTTTTTATGCTTTTATTGTTTTGTTTCCGGTACCAATTCTACACGCGGTGAATCGTGCCAGAGACGTTCCAGGTTATAAAATTCCCGCGTCTCTTCATCAAAAATATGCACGATCACATCATTCATATCCAGGAGTACCCAACTGCCTTCGCTCATACCTTCTTTATGATAGACAGGCAGGGCATAAATCTCTTCCGCCTGGTCTGCAATATGTTCGGCAATTGCTACCACCTGAATTTTGTTGCTGGCGTGACAAATCACGAAATAATCGGCAAACGTACTGGTGGTTGTCACATCAAGCACAACCGGGTTTTTGGCTTTTTTTGCTTCAGCCCATTGAACAACCGACAGAGCTAATTCTTTACTGGAATACATACTTTCCCTCCGCATCATTTTCAAATTAACCTGATTTTTCTAATCGACAGCCGCCGGTGCCGGACAATAATCCCGCCAGATCCCTGCCAGATCAATATCATCCGCAATCCAATAACTGGCTTCATTGATCATCTGACCTGCCCCCGGCAGTGTAATGGTATAACGCTGCTTATCCGGAATCCGCAGGTAATACGTCGCCAGTTTCAAACCGTCAAGCATGCTGAGATTCGTATCCAAATACGGCTGCATTTTGGCCGCAATGGCAGGCATTTTCAACAACATGGCCGGTTGCAGCAGTTGTCCGGCCAGCGCCAGCATAAAATTGCGCTGACGCTCCACGCGACCGATATCACCCATACCGTCCGCCCGGTAACGCACATATCCTTCGGCAGCTTCCCCGTCCAATACTTGCTGTCCCGCCTTGAGATGAACGATCAGCGGAGGAACATCATAAGGATCTTCATAATCCATGTCGAATTCCACATTGTAATCGACACCGCCAACCGCATCTACCAACGCCTGAAAACTTTCAAAATTTACCTTGGCATAATAATGCACACTGGTTTGCAGCAGTTCTTCCACCATCTGCACAGTCAATGCGGTTCCTCCGAAAACATGAGCGGCATTGATCCGTTCATAACCGATCTCCGGCAGATCGATCAGTGTGTCTCTGGGAATAGAAATGACCGCCAGTTTATGCTGCACTTGATCAAAGCTGAACAACATCAGCACATCACTGCGGGCAGGCATTGTACCGCCGCCGGCCAACAAGCCGGCGTCTGTACCAATCAACAGCAAATTGACCGGTTCACCCTTAGCGGGTTTTGCCAAAACGAGCTCGTCTTTATTCAACCCCTGCAGATAGTTCGAGGTCGCCAGGGACAAAGCCGTTACGAGCAGTCCCGCCACGAGCAGCAATACTCCCAGAATTTTCAATACAGTTTGCCAACCGGATTTTTTAATTTTCCCACCGTTTGGCAGATCATGTTTCGCTATGCTTTCGCTTGTCACGTTTCTCCGCCGTTCTTTCCATTAATTCTTTTAATTGGGTCAGCCATTGATAGCTGAACGGATGCACTGCCATGCCCTTTTGCTGCAAGTAAGCAAGATTGGTCTGCAGAAAAGCAAGGCAGGCAGCATCGAGATCCTCTTGTGCCAAATGGCGCAGCTCTTCAACTCCCGGATAATCACGCTGAGGTTCGATCCCGTCCGCTAAAAAAATGACCTTCGCTAGAGCGCCGAGATTCAATCTGCCGGTGGTGTGATAATGTACCGCTTCTAAAATCTCAGCATCCTCTACCTGCCAATCCCTCTGCAGCAGCAGAGCTGCCAACGGTCCATGCAGGAGGATTGGCGCCTGCAGTTCCGCCGGCTGACAAGTATAATGCAATTCTTCTGCCAGCTGCAGTAATTGCTGCGGTGTTTCAGAGCGGCAGTAATCGTGACATAACGCTGCCTGACTTGCTTTCAGGGCATCCAGACTATAACGCTCAGCCAATTGAATCGCCGTTTGCTGACAACCCAAAGTATGCCGCCAGCGTTTGGCAGATAACTTGCTCTGCAGGTAGAGTGCGATCTCTTTTTCAGGGAAATTACTCAAAAACGTCGCCCGCCTTTTTGCTGCCGCCAAGCAATGTCAAATTCTCTTGTCTTCTCACGACAAACACTTATTCATTGGAGGAGGGCAAAACGATTTTCGGCTGCTCGGGATGCTTTTTATACAAGACAAAGCTGTGACCGATCACTTGGACCAATTCCGCTTCGCAGGCCTCCGCCAAGGCTTTTGCCAGGATTTCAGGATCTTCATCATTATTATTTTGTACTTTCACTTTCAGGATCTCACGGTTGAATAAAGTCTCATTGGTTTGTTTTACCAAATTTTCCGTAATGCCAGCCTTGCCGATCTGTATGACAGCGGCTTCGGTTACCATCATGGCTCGCAGAAAACGTTTCTGTTTACCGGTTAAAATCATGTTCTGGCTCCTTTAATACAAGTATTCTTCTTCATCATCATAATCGGCAAAAATGAATTCCATCTCACCGATGCGAACGGTATGACCAGCCATAGCGCCTGCCTGGCGCAGCATTTCATCCACACCGATTTTGCGCATTAAACCCTGGAAACGTTTCACGGAAGCGTTGTGGGTAAAATCGGTCATTAAGACATGCCGTTCCAGGCGTTTGCTCTTCACTACCCACAAGTCCTCGGATTCACGCTGGATTTCAATCGCTGACTCATCGGCAAAGATCAGTTCGGCTGTTGAAGTAAAAGTCAGCGGCGGTAGGTCCGGAATTAAAGAAAGCTGCAGCGTGATTTCTTTCAATAATGGAGCAAAACCTTCCCGCGTCAGAGCTGAAATCGGAAAACAAGTGATCTCTCTGGCCTGAAACCAAGCCAAGACTTCCGGCATGTGTTCCGCCGCCGCCGGTAAATCGATTTTATTCAGAACGATGATCTGTTTACGTTTGCCCAATTCCTCACTGTAGAGCGTCAGTTCACGGCAAATTGCCAGATAGTCCGAGATTGGATCACGACCATCCACGGCAGCCAGATCAATTAAGTGAACCAACAGTTTGGTCCGTTCGATGTGCCGCAAAAAATCGTGACCCAGGCCAATTCCGGTATGCGCTCCTTCAATCAAACCGGGGATATCCGCCATGACATAGCTGTTTTCCTCATCAGCCTGTACCACACCGAGATTTGGCGTCAGGGTTGTGAAAGGATAATCGGCGATTTTCGGCCGCGCTGCCGTCAGCGCAGTCAACAAGGTTGATTTGCCGGCATTGGGATAACCCACTAATCCTACCGATGCCAGCATTTTCAGTTCCAGGATTAAATCCCGGCTTTCTCCCGGCGCGCCGTTTTCGGCAACTTCCGGTGCCTGATTGGTTGATGAGGTAAAACGGGCATTCCCCCGTCCGCCCCGGCCGCCTCTGGCTAAAACCGCCTCCTGACCAGGTTCGGTCAGATCGGCAATCGGTAGTTTGGTTGCGGCATCCAAAAAGAGAGTCCCAGCCGGCACACGCAGCACCAGGTCTTCGCCGCTGCGACCCGACATATTCTTGATATCACCGGAACCACCGTTGGCTGCTTTATAAACTCTTTGATAACGAAAATCAATCAAAGTATGTAAACCGGTATCCACCCGGGCAATGATACTGCCGCCTTTGCCGCCGTCACCACCATTGGGACCGCCTTCCGGAACATACTTTTCTCTGCGGAATGAAACGCGGCCATTGCCGCCGGAACCGGCGATGACTTTAATGGCTGCCCTATCAACAAACATGCTTCCTCCTGTCGTAGACTCGTTGATGCGAAACCAACCGAATCCTTGTTCCCATCCGTTCCCCGGGATCAGAATGATAGCCTGAAATAAAAAAAGCCGTTCCTTACAATGACAGAATCATCGTAGCGGAACAGCCTCTTTCTTTCATTAGGCGTTAGCGATCTCTGCCGCCGCTTCCAGAGGGCGAACATTGATATATTTCTTGTGCCCGAAGCGGGTAATATACTCAACGGTTCCTTCTACTGTTGCAAATAATGTATCGTCTTTACCGATACCCACATTTAAACCCGGGAAGAATTTGGTGCCGCGTTGGCGAACCAGAATATTACCGGCCTTGACATATTGACCACCAAAAATCTTGACGCCCAGGCGTTGGGAATGGCTGTCACGTCCGTTACGGGACGAACCCATACCCTTTTTATGAGCGAATAACTGTAAATTCATTAAAAACATGGTGTGCACCTCCCTATGCTCTTTTTATTAATTGAATCAGGTGACGCAAAGCATCCGGTTTTTTGGCTGTTTCTTCCCAACCTGCCAAACCTTCTACATGCAGTCGAATATAACGGGGATACTGCTGCGCCAGACTGACACAGCCAAGAAAAGCAGCGTCGAGTATTGCTTGTATCTGCAGTTCCACAGTATCTGATGCTTCTCTCGGTATACTGCATTCAAGCAACCCGTCCGCCATTTCGTAAACCGGTGCTGCTTCACTGATCGCCAAGACCGCCAGCAGTGCCGTTTGCACGACCGCACTGACACCGGCACAGACGATATCGCTGCCTGCCGCAGCATAACCGCTGTGACCGCTGCTGCGGAAACCATCCCAATGTTGAAGACCGCGACGAAAAGTGATACAAATCATGATTGTTTTAGGCTTCGATTGCGATAATCGTGAATTTTGTATAGGGTTGACGATGTCCGTAACGGCGGCGATAATTGGATTTGGCTTTGTAACGGAAACCGTTTATTTTGGCTTCCTTGCCTTGCTCTTCCACTTTGGCAGTCACTTTCGCTCCTGCTACATGAGGATTGCCAATCATCATCTGTCCGTCATCCTTGCTGATTGCCAAAACATGAGTGAAACTGTATTCTTCGCCCACTTCGACCAAAAGCTTTTCCACATAAATAACATCTCCGGCCTGAACCTTGTACTGTTTGCCGCCGGTTTCAATAATGGCATAATTCATTTGCCATTGCACCTCCTTTTTCTTCAAGACTCGCCATGCCAGGCACTTCTTTCGTGAGAGAAGTTTAGGCGCCTGCTTCGAGCGGTATGCGCATAGAGACGCAAAGCCTACTTAAAGATTATACACATTTATTGTTGTTTTGTCAAATATTTCACGGCCTGATTCGATGTTTTTTTGTCGATACAGCAACTGCCGTCTTCTAGATCAGATTATTTTTCATGGTCAGTTGCAGGCGATGCAAACCAACCTGTTCGGCTGGCCAATCGGGGCGCTGCATTTTTTGCGCCAAGACCGAGAGGAAATGCTGCGGGCGTACAAAAAGGCGTGAACTCGTTTCCACTTTCAGCAATAAAACCGCATTTTTTTCATCCCACTCAGCTGTAAACAGCCCGGGCCGCAGATCCTGACAAATCGTTTTCCCTTCTCGGTTCTGATAGTTGAAAATCAACTGTTTTTCGGCCAGCAGAGCAAGCAGAGCGTGTTCGAGCGCTGCAATTTCCCGGCTGTCGCCCGGCGGCAGCGTGATGCGATAAAGAGAAGCAAAAACCAGCGACATTAAAGCCGGCGACTTTTCCGGCAAAACGCCGATCCCGCTGATCGGCAGCCCTGACGGCATCTGTGCGCTGAGGCGCTGCAAAATTTCCTTCAGCGGCAGTTCTTCACTGAATTCCATTTCAATATATTCCGCTTCGCTGCTCACACCGACTGCCAGGGCAGTCGCCAAACTCAGCTTGGGGCGGGGATTAAACCCCTGGCTAAAAGCAATCGGCAGTTGGGTCCGCCGCACTGCCCGTTCCCACACTTTGATCAAATCAAGATGTGAAATCCAACGTACTTCCGCATTTTTCTGAAATTTCAAGAAGATTCGCATGTTTACCACTCCTCCTTAGCCATCAGGTTCTCTACACCATAAGAGGGGCAGACGCCGCACAGACTGCAGTTACCGCTGCGGCAATCGGGCGTCTCGTGCGCTTGCTCCGCCAAATGCCATTGATTGATCAACCATTCTTTGCTGATACCACTGTCTAAATGATCCCAGGGTAAAGCTGCCGCAAAATCAATCGCACCTTCGCTGTAATTCTCCGGCACAATACCGCATTCTGCAAAAGCCTGACGCCAAAGATCCGGCCGGAAATATTCGGACCAACCGTCAAAGCGCGCCCCCAATTGCCAAGCACGCAGCACTACCTTGGCAAGCTGACGGTCGCCGCGGCTGAAAACTGCTTCCAAAGCACTGGTTTCCGCATCATGGGTCGATAATTCAATGGCTCTGTCGCGCAACTGCCTGCGCAGAAAATTCTGCCGGTTTTTAATTTCCTCCGGAGCAATCTGCCCCACCCACTGGAAACTCGTATGCGGTTTCGGCACAAAAGTAGAAATACTGATGCCGATATGCAGCTTGCTTCTGCGCTTTTTTTGACGATAGAGAGCGGCAATTTTCTGCGCTAAAACAATTATTTCCGTCAGGTCTTCCTCCGTTTCCGTGGGCAGTCCAAGCATAAAATACAATTTCAAACTGCTCCAACCGGCATCAAATGCCCCGCCGGCTGCATCGAGTATCTGCTGTTCCGATACCCGCTTATTGATTACGTTGCGTAATCTTTGGCTGCCTGCTTCCGGCGCTAAGGTTAAACCGCTCTTACGCACCTGCTGGACTTTATCCGCTAATTGAACGGAAAAACTGTCTACGCGCAACGAAGGCAGCGCAATGCCGATGCTTTCCTTGCGGTAGCGCAGCAATAACTGATCAATCAGCGCTTCAATTTGCGTATAATCCATGCTGGAAAGAGAAATCAGCGAGATTTCATCGTAACCGGTACTGCGCAGCAGCAATTCCGCCTGTTTTAATAAGGTTGACAGCGAACGTTCCCGCACGGGACGATATAAACAGCCGGCTTGACAAAAACGGCAGCCGGCTGTACAGCCGCGGAACAATTCAATCATGGCGCGGTCGTGAATGATCTCACCGTAAGGTACTACCAGCGACTCCGGATAGGGTGCTTTATCCAGGTCCTGGATGAGATTGCGGCGGACCGGCATAGCTGCCTGCGGCACCAAGGGTTTAATCCCGCTAAACCGATTCGCTTCATCATAACTGGCTGCATAAAGCGAAGGGATATATACGCCTTGCAGAAGAGCAGCCCGCAGCAGATATTCCTGACGTTTGACCGGCCCGTTTTGCTTGAGTTGGCGGTAAAGCTGCAATAGCTGCGGTAAAATTTCTTCTCCGTCGCCTAAAGTGACCAAATCCAGGAAAGCGGTGATCGGTTCACAATTGAAGGCGCCCGGTCCGCCGGCGATGACGATTGGATCGCTATCCTCGCGATCCGCTGCCAGCAAGGGGATACCACCCAAATCCAGAATGGTGAGCAGATTGGTATAGGTTAATTCATATTGCAGTGTCACTCCCAAAAAAGGAAATTGATGCAGAGGAAGCCGGTTTTCCAGCGTCGTCAAAGCGGCGCCTTCCCGGCGCAGCAACGCTTCGTAATCCGGCCAGGGAGCGTAAACCCGTTCCATGCTGGCCCATTCCAACCGATTGACGACATGATAGAGAATTTTTGAGCCTAAATGGGACATACCCACATCATAAACATCAGGAAAAGCAAAAGCCATGCTCACTTCCACGCTTTGCGGAGGTTTAACAACAGCATTCAGCTCCTGTCCCATATAGCGAACCGGTTTGCTGACGGTCGCCAGCAAAGCATCATCGAGTATTTTTGTCATTTTAAAATCCATTCCTTTCGCAGCGCTCATGGCATAAATCGAGATGAAAAGGATGCAAACAGTTCCTTTTCACGCTATCACCTATTCATTCAGTTCTGCTTTTTCATATTTTCAGTATACAGGAAGCAACTGTGTTTGACAAGACAACACACAGTATAGAAAAAGCTGCCGAATCCCCACCTGATCATTGCTTGTGGCAGAAGCAGCAGCAATTTTCACCCGCAGCGTCCTTGCATGGTTTTCTTGCCGGTAACAGATTTTCTACCCCGGCGTGGCAGTACTATTCTCTACCCCTTTTTTGAAAACCAGGCGGATCCAGATCAGATTGACCACAATAGAAACAGCGGCAAATAAAAATACGAAACGAATGCCGAGCCAGGTACCAATTGCACCGCCAATCAGCGGTCCCAGGGCACCGCCAAAACCGTTAAAGCTGTTGCTGATGCCAAAAGCACGGCCGCGGAATTCCAATGGCACCGACGCGGCAATGATCGCATTGACAGCCGGCACCACACCGGCCAGAAACAGCCCATAGGCAAAGCGCATGGCGGCAAAAACGTAGACATTATGGGCAAAAATTTGCAGCAGATTCATCATAGCCACTCCGACCAGGGAGTAGGATAAGGTGTTGCGAAAACCGATCTTCTCTCCGTAGCGCGCCCAAATCGGTGCGGCAATTACAGAAGCAATCCCAGCCAGACTGAAAATAATGCCGGAGTAGGTGGCAACATTCTCACCGACACCCAATTGACCGATAAAGAGAGTCAGAACCGGTTGAATGATCATCAGCGATAGGGTGATCATCGTCTGCGTGATCAGCATAGCCATCAGGCTGCGATTATAGGACGCTTCTTTTAAATCCTGCAGGATATTGGAACGCGGTTTCTCCGTTTTCAGAATCTTTTCCTGTACGCCGAATATAACGACCACAGTGGCTAAAAGCAGGGTGCCGCCGCCGATCAGCATGGTCTGACGCATGCCGAAGGCTGCCGCCAACAGTCCGCCAAAGAGCGGACCAATCACACTGCCGGCATTGCTGGCGGTGGAAATCAAACTTAAGGAACGTCCGACTCGATGCTCCGGCGTATTGGTTGCCACCAATGAGATCGCCGAAGGAATAAAGCCGCTGAGCAAACCGTTTAAAAGACGACAGACCAGCAGATGCCACGGCTGTGTCGCAAAAAACATCATAAAATAGGTCAGAGCAATGCCTAAACCGGAACGAATGATCATCGGCTTTTTACCAAATCGGTCTGCCAAAGAACCCCAGATAGGTGACATGATCGAACTGGTAATAAAAGAAGCGGAAAAAATCAAACCGGACCAAAATTCTACATTGCTTTCCTGACCGATTTCTTGCAGCAATAAAGGCAAAAAGGGTGAGACCAAAGAAAAACTGGTACCTGCAATAAAGGTACCGATCCACAGAATATACAGATTACGCTGCCAGTTTTCCTCCATGACAAATCATCCTTTCCGGTAACCATGCCGTTAATCTGAACGCAGTTATAATTCGCATTATAACCGATTGTCTGCCGATATGCCAGCAAGTTTTCTGTTCGGTTTTTGCTCTTTCCGGCTGGGCAAAAAAAGCGTTGTCCCTAGTTATGGAACAACGTCTTATTGCTGCGCATAGCAACCGAAGTGACAATACCCAAGCCCCATAAAACCGCCATTAGGTTCGAACTGGCATAACTCATCAAGGGCCAGGGGATGCCGGTAACCGGCATCACACCCAAAGTCATACCGACATTGATCAATAAATGGAACAGCAGCATACTGCCGATACCGGCGCATATCAATTTTCCATAGCGGTCCTCGGCATGAAAACTGATGAAAAAAATGCGGTAAATCAGGATCAGATAGAGGACAATCATCAGGCTGGCTCCGACAAAGCCAAATTCTTCTGCTAAGGATGAGAAAATCATATCCGAATGTTTTTCCGGTAAAAACTCCAATTGTGTCTGCGTTCCTTGTAAAAACCCTTTGCCCCAAAGCCGTCCGGAACCGATCGCGATCATGGATTGTATCAACTGCCAGGTATATTTGCCATAAGCCGAATTTGTTTTATAGTATTCCAGGTTGGTAAAAATCAGCAGCCGCACTTTTTGATACTCTTCCAAATGGCCCCATAGGAGCGGAACTGACGCGCAGCCTGCCGCGATCACAGCTGCGATATAGCGCCAATCAAGTCCAGCCACAAACACCATGCCCAGCCAGATCGCCAATAAAACCAGACCGGAACCAAGATCCGGCTGCAATAAAACCAAACCCAAAGGAACCAACACCAGCAAAAGCAAAGGTCCCAGACAACGAATCGATTTTAAGCGGTTCTCATCAAGCAAAAGTTTTGCCAAGGTCAGGCTCAGCATAATTTTGGCTAATTCGACCGGCTGTAAACTCAAAGGACCTAACGGAATCCAAGACTGTCCGCCGTAGTTTCCTTCCCGCCCGAGCAACAAGACCAAAATTAAAAGACCGATCATAATCCCATATACCCAGCGGCTGAAATGATTCCAGATCGAATAATCAACCATCGCACTCATAAAAAAGAGCACCATTCCCAAAAACATAGCCAGAAGATGACGAATAATATAATAATAAGGTTGGTCTTCTACTAAATCACGGCTGGCACTGTAAATCACAAAGCTGCTGACAATCAAAAAGAGGATCATGATCCCAATCAGCTGCCAATCTGCATTTTTCAATAACCGTCGATCGAAATGAAAAAAATTCATCTCTTTATCCTCACCTTACTCATGAAATTCGCTTTCTTTGTGGAATAAGCCGATCAGTTGGGTAAAAAACCCGCGTCTGACCTGAATTTGTTTTTCCTGTCTGGGGAAGCTTATTTTCTCTCCCAGTAAGCGGCGGGCAATTCTGCGGAAACTCTGTGAAGCAGCCGATTGATCGGACAATACCAATAACTCTCCCTGATTGGCGGCTCGCGTACAACCGGCATCTTCAGGAACAATCCCCAGCAGCATGGCAGGGATGATCTGGCAAATGCTCTCGATATCCAGCATTTCGCCGCGATGCATGACCTGAAACTGAACCCGGTTGATGATCAGGTAGATTTCAGCGCTGCTGTGGCGCGCCGCTTCCTGCAAAGTTCGTCTGGCGTTTTGCACAGCAGCAATATCCGGAATCGTGACGCAAATGAAAGCATCCGCTTGACTGGTGGCAAGACGATAAAAATCTCCCAACCCGGCCGGACAATCAAGCAGGATAAAATCATACTGTTCGCGCAGCTGCCGCAGCAATTCCGTTGTTTCAAAGACTGGAAACTCTGTTGTTTTTTCTGCTGCCGCTAAGAAAAACAGCGTAGGGAAGTACGGTACAGTTAAAATCGCTTTCTCTGCCGGACAAATATGCTGGATGACATGGGAGAAATCCAGAGAAACCTCCGTTTCCAGACCAAGCAGCAAATCCAGATTTCGTAAACCGGCATCACCGTCAATCAACAGGACTTTCTTGCCTTGCATAGCCAAAGCCGCGCCTAAATTAGCAGTCACTGTCGTTTTGCCTGTGCCTCCCTTGCCGGAAACAATCGCATAAATTTTACCCATTTTGTCACCCCCCCCGATCGTGGCGAATAACCGCTTCTGCCGCTAATTGATGAACTGTAAATTCAATTTGGTATTGCCAAAGTACTGACGGATCAATTGGGATACCGTCGGCGCACAGGCGGAGCTGCCGCTGCGTCCGGCTTCAACCGACATAGTGATGGCAATCTTTGGATTATCTGCCGGTGCATAAGCCGAAAACCAGGCATCTGACTTTAAATCATAGGGATCATTGGCGACCTGTGCCGTACCTGTTTTTGCCGCTACATCATAAGGTAAATCTTGCCACAGATTAAGTGCCGCCTGCGTTCCGAAGCTGGCGGTCTCGGAAGTGCCTCCCGCTTTGGTTACCCCAACCAGGCCCTCCTGAATGGCATTCCAAGTAGAGTCTTTCAGTTCAATGCTCTCCATCAAAGTCTTTTGATAAACCTGTTCAATGCTGTCGTCGGCATTTTGAATATAATCGACCAAAGCAGGAGCATAGCGCTCCCCTTTGTTGGCGAGTTGAGCCATCACATCCACCATCTGCAGGGGTGTAAATGCGCTGAATTCCTGACCGATAGCGGAGAAAATGGTTTCCCCCTCATACCAGGGTTCATCGGCAATCAGGCCATTTTCCGAAGCCCAGAGTTTATATTCCGGGTTGGAACGATGGGTAAAACTATAGTCACCTTCCGCTTCATATAATAAATCCTTGAAACCGGTATCCTCTCCCAAGCCGAAAAGCGAAGCATAATAATCCAGCCGATCAATACCGACCCGGCGCCCCATTTCATAGAAAAAGCTGTTGCAGGAATGGGAGATGGCCTGTGTCCCGGTCAGCCAGCCATGGCTGTTGGGATAAACCCAGCACTTGGGTGGATTGACCGAGTCCAAAGTATCGTAATACCCTTTGCATTCGACTGTTTCGTCCAGCTGTAAGACGCCGGACTCCAGAGCCGCTGCCAACGTAATCGGTTTAAAAATGGAACCCGGAGCCAAAGCTGCCAAGACCGTGCGATTCATCATCGCATTGGGATAGGTTTTTGAACCAATCAAGTATTGCAGACGTTTCCCTTCCTCTGTCAAAACACCAAATTCCCAATCGTTGGGGTCGTAATCAGGATAACTGGCCATCGCTAAAATCCGACCCGTCTCATTTTCCAACATGACCAGAGAGCCGCTGTAGGCAGACAAAGCCTGATAGGAAGGCCATACCTGCTGGCGGATCGTCGTCAGCGATTTTTCCAAACATTCTTCCGCTGTCAGCTGCAAGTCGATGTCCACGGTCAGATGAAGATCCCGGCCGGCCACCGGCTCGATTCGCTCCAGAACACGGATGAGGTTATCCTGTGAATCAACTTCCACAACCAAACCGCCGTCCTTACCGCGCAAAACCGACTCATAGGAGCGTTCCAATCCGGCACGGCCGACTAAATCACCGGCTTTATAGCCTTGATTGGCAGCCCAACCATCCAAATCTTCCTGAGAAATCTCCGCGATATAACCCAAAACATGAGCAAGTGTCGCGCCGTAGATGTATTCCCGAATCGGCAGACTATCGATATAGACGCCGGGTAGACTTTCACTTTGTTCCTTCACCCGCGTCACCGTAGTAAAATCCACATTTACGGCAACATTGACAGGTTCCGCCTTTGTTTCCCGGTTATTCACTTTATCCAGAATAGTTTCTACCGGCAGATTCAGTAAAACTGCCAGGAGTTCGGCCGATTGCCGCACTTTTTCTTCGCCTAAATCGATCATCCTGACGGAATAGGCGGCTCGGCTGGTCACCAGCAATTTGCCATTGCAGTCGTAGATATCGCCGCGCTGCGCCAGCACGGTCAGGATTCGGATCCGATTTCCTTGAGATGAGGAATCATATTCCTCCCCCTTCACGATTTGCAGATAAAAAAGTCTGCCGATCAACAGAACCCCAACCGCGACAAGGCAGATCACGATAAAGCGAAACCGTCTGCGGCTGTCCATTTCGGCAAGATACTCCGGATTCATGATTTCATCACCAGCTTATTTCTTTAATAGCGCTTCCCTGCGCGACTGCCAGCGCAATAAATAACGCACCAGGTAATAAATCAAACTAAAAACCACCGATTGCTGCAGAAATAAAATACCGATTCCCGTCCAATAAGAACCTTTTGGCCAAAAAACGCCACCGTAAAACAGCCAATAGCAAATACGCTGGAAAAGTTCAGCCAGTAAAAACAAAGCGGAAGCAGCCAGCAACGGAACTCCCAGCTGATTTTCAATATACATGTCATGCAATTTCCCCGCTGCAAAACCACAGAGTGCCTTCATGATGATTTGCAGACCGAAGGGCTGTCCAATCAAACAATCGCACAGCAATCCGGCTGTCAAACCGAAAATCATACCTTCGTTTGATCCTTTTAGTAAAGCAAAAGCAATCACCAATAAAAGCATCAAATCGACTTTCAGTCTTCCCAAGAAAAAATTGGGCAAGACAAGGATTTGCAGCAATAAGAACACGACGATAATCAGCAGCCAAAATAGCTTTTGTTTCACTGCGGCACCCCGCTTGCAAGGTTATTGTTGGCGGTTACCGTCGGTACCGATTGCACATTGCGCAAAATCATCACTTCATAGAGACTATAGAAATCAGAAATCATTTCGACCTCTGCCGTCTGATGCATACCGGATGCTTCCTCTGCACAACGGACGACTTTGCCAATCACCAGACCTTCCGGATATATATCGCTTAAGCCGGAAGTGACTACCAAATCTCCTTCTTTCACCACCGCATCGGATGAAATAAAAGACATGGTTAAGGTCGGTGTCTGGGCTCCGTTTCCGCTGACAATACCGAGGCAGCCGCTGGATTGAATGCGGACTCCAACCGAGGAAAGCTCATCAGTCAGCAGCATCAATTCGGCGGTGGCTTCCGTCACCTGAACAATTTTACCAATCAGACCCGAAGTAGAAACAGCCACCATATTCTTTGATATTCCATCCTTGCTGCCCAGCCCCAGGATATAGCGGCTGGACCAATTCGAAGCAGGCCAGCCAATGATTTTGGCGATTTCGATTTCATATTGTAAATTGGTTTGTTTAAAATCCAACATTTGCTGCAGCCGCTGATTTTCCGCTTCCACTGTCAGCATTCGGGAATAAGCCTGCAGCAGGAGATCATTTTGTTCTTTCAATTCCGCGTTTTCTTCTTTTAATGTTTGCAGGGAACGCAGCGTATCAACGGATTCTCTCCACCAGTCAAGGATTTCAGCCGACCATTTTTGCATAGGAGCCAAAACATCACGGGTAACACCCTGAACCGTACTGCTGATACTGCTGGTCCGCACATCAAAAGCTATCATTAAGCAAAGCAAAATAACGCCTGCAATGATCCATAAAGTGAAACGATCCTTTTTTGGCGTTTGATTTTGCATACTGAAGCCTCCCTCAGAAAAACCTGTCTCTTCCAACGGAACGAATTGACCGCAAGAAAATTAAAAATTCTTGCAATCGCGCAGACTAAGCCATTTTCCATGTCCGATCACCAAGTGATCCAGCAAGGGAATCCCCATCACTTTACCCGCTTCTACCAGGTTTTGCGTCACTTTCATGTCTTCCGCACTGGGAGTCGGGTCGCCGCTGGGATGGTTATGGGCAACGATAATTCCGGCTGCGGCATGCTGCAGCGCCGATTTAAAAACTTCACGCGGATGCACTACCGTGGAATTGAGCGTACCGATAAAGACGACATCCTGATGAATCAGCTGATTCTTGCTGTTCAAGGAAAGCACCAGGAATTTCTCCTGATTCTCCTGCCGCAGCAAAGGCATTAAAAAAGCAGCAACCTCGTCAGGACATGTCAGGATGAGCTGGTCTTGCGGTGCTGCTATCCGCAAGGCAATCTCCAGCAAAGCGGCCAATTCGGCTGCTTTTGCCTTACCCAGTCCCTTTTCCTGATATAATTGTTGATACTCCAAGCCAACCAACCCACGCAGGCCGCCATATGTCTGCAAGAGCCTTGCTGCTAAGGTCATGACATCAGTTCCTTTATAGCCGGTACGCAGCAAAATAGCCAGGAGTTCTTCATCGCGAAGTCTCTTCACTCCCTCTGCCTGCAGCCGCTCGCGCGGCTTGCTTTCCTGCGGTAAAAGATGAAAATAATTCTTGTTTTCACCGTTCTCATCCATTGGGTATCACCTATGTCTGCTTTCTTTAAGATTGCACCAATTCAATCAAGCGGCACAAACGATAAAGAGGCAGTCCCACTACATTATTGTAACAGCCGTCAATTTTCTCGATGAACATGGCTGCTGTTCCCTGAATTGCGTAAGCGCCGGCTTTCCCCATCGGTTCGTCGCTGGCTGCATACTGCCGGAGCAGCGCCTCCGAAGGATCTCCCATCGTAACATTTGTGATTTCTACTGCCTCCGCCTGTTTACCGGTCAAGGTATCCCGTACAACGATGCCGGTCATGACCTGATGCGTTTTGCCTGCCAATTGGTGCAGCATGCGCAAAGCATCATCATGATCGATCGGTTTGCCTAGACATTGGCCATTCAAAACAACAAGCGTATCCGCTCCAATCACAACAGCATCCGGATGCCGCTGCGCTGTATCGGCAACTTTTTGCCGTGCCAGACACAGTACCGTCTGTTCCGGCGATAACCCAGCCGGAACCAGCTCCTCAAGATTGCTGGGATCGGCTTGAAAAGGCAGCTGAATTTGTTGCAGCAACTCTTTTCGGCGCGGAGAGTTGCTGGCTAAGATGAAAGCTTTCATCAGCCTACTCCCTATTTATCCAATAATCTGAAAATGAGTATAGAAATCAAGAGTCCGATCAAAGAACCCAGATTGAAGCGAATCATAAATTGCAAACTCAGATCAAGCAAAGCACTCGTTAAAATAAATGGCTCCACATTGCCGATTTCCAGGCCGAGGCGTGCCAGCGGCAGCCAATTTCCGATGAAGTCGCCCAGTAAACCACCAATCAGCAAACCAAGGAAAATCGCTAAAACCAACCACCAGCGTGAGATCCTGCGTTTTGATCTGAACATAAAGCTCCCCCTAATCACTTCGTTCTGCTGTTTCAGTGGATTCTGATAAAAAACCACATACTAACGAATACACTGATGCAAAGGATGTATTTCATTTTATCATTAAACCGTCCCTTTTACAACCGCTTTCCTCTTGGAGATATGAACTTTTTTCGTCTTTCTTTTGACAGCTATGCAGGATTTCACTGCATTTTGAGCGAATGTAGTGTGAATCGTATACAAATGAAGTATACAAAAGTGAAGGAGGGTTCGCTTCTGATGGATCAAATGACAATTCAAGATGTCTTATCCGTGAAATATCTGAGCGGGTTACCCAAATGGTCCGATGACGGAAAATGGCTGCTCTACAAATGGAATGATGGCGGAGTCCATGATCTTTGGCTGATCAATCCGCAAGCAAAACAGCCGGCTGTACAGCTGACCCATGCCAAATCCGGTGTTGCCGATTTTTCATGGCGTCCCCACCGCCATGAACTTGCTTATGTCATGGACGGCTCGCTCTATCGGATGCAGATCGATCAGCCGTCTGCAGCACAGCAGCTGACCTGGCAAGGCGGTATCATGGGGTGTCTTGCCTTCAGCCCCGACGGCGAATGGCTGGCTTTTACCGATGCAAAGACGCTGATGTTCTTGCAGGTAGATACCGGTTTACGCAAAGACATCAAACCACTGGGCGATGTCTTTGCTGGCCGTTTCAGCCAAACAGTGCATCATGATTCTTTCTGTTGGAACCCCGACGGCAGTATGTTTCTCTATACCTGGGTAGATTCCGTTAAAAAGCCGTGGCTGGCGATCTGTACTCTGGAAGACGGCAATGTCTGGCGTTCTGCCGGACACAGTAAAATGATCAGTTCCGGTGAATGGCTGACCAATGACAGCTTTATTTTCCTGCTGAGCGGTGCTTTCGGCGCTGAATATTGCTCTTATCATGTGACGATACCGGCCCGGGAAACCTGGAAAAACTATACTCCGCTTGGCATCGTTTCACGTTTTACGCCTCAAATCGAAGTAATTACCAGTCATCAGGATCTGGAGCGCAGCTGTAATTTTCAATATATGACAGCAGTTCGACCCGGCGGTCAGGATTTGCTGCTGGGTTTGGAACTGGACGGTTATCTGCATCATTATCTCTACTCCCTCACCGGCAAAACTTTGACTCAGCTGACGTTCGGGCATTGTGAAGATTTCGGCCAAGCGGGGGATCGGGCCGATTGGTCACCTGACGGCAGGTACTTCCTGTATGCCAGCAACCGCAGCCAGCGGATCGAACGACAAATCTGGTGCTACGATACCCTCACCGGCAGCGAACAGCAATTGACGCATCTGGCGGTCAGCAATCTTGCACCGGTTTTTGCCCCCGATGGTCAATCCTTTGTCTATACGCACTGTGATAAGCGCCGCAATGGCGATTTGTGGCTTTATGATTTTGCGAGCGGTCAAAGCCGGCAATTGACCCATTCGATGCCGGCAGGTTTGGCCGAGAAAATGGTGGAAAGCGAAACGATTCAATATACCGGTGCGGAGGGATGGCTGCTCGATGCCTTCCTCTTTAAACCGATCGATTTTGATGCGCGGAAGAAATACCCCGCCATCGTCTGGGTGCATGGCGGTCCCATGCGTCAGATGCGGGGAAGTTGGCATCCGTCGGCGACCTATGCCCATTTTTACGCTTTCAATCAGTATTTAGCCAATCAGGGTTACGTTGTTCTCTCTCCCAATTTCAGAGGCGGCATCGGTTACGGACGTGATTTCCGACACGGGCTCTGGCAAAAGAAAGGCATCGATGATACGATCGATATCGTCAACGGCGGACGCTACCTGCAGCAGCTTGATTTCGTCGATGCCGCCAAGGTTGCTGTTTATGGTTTGAGTTACGGCGGCTATATGACTCTGCATGCGCTGACTCAATATCCCGATGTTTTTGCCTGCGGAATCAATCTGGCCGGTTTATGGGACATTGCTCAATGGGGTCGCTGGATGCGGGCGGAATACGGCAATTATGACGGCGATTCCTATTTTTTGGGTGATATGGAATTGCATCCGGAACTATGGGCACTCGGCTCGCCCTGCACCTACAAAAACAACCTCAGCAAACCCCTGCTCAGTCTGCAAGGTACGGCTGATTTAAATGTTGATATCACCCAACAGGATAAATTGGTCCGCGACTGTGTTGCCCTGGGACGCGGTGAGGCTTTCCAGGCCATTTATTATCCCGGTGAAAGCCATACCTTCCGTTACCGCAAGACTTGGCTGGATGCCTTGCCGCGGATGATGAAGTTTTTCGAACAAAACTTAAAGAATAAATAAAAAGGATGTCACACAGCCGATCAGCATTGCGGATATCTGAGCGGTGACCTCCGGGCGGAGCGCCTCTGTAAATCAGATCATTGTCTTGATCTGATTTACAGAGGCGATGACTTTGCTTCTGCGACCAACCGCCAAAACGTCGCGGCAACAGATTACGCAAACTAAAAAGCGTCTCAACCCGCTGCCGGTTTTTGGCTGCGCAGCGGCGCAGCCGGCAAGCCATGGTTAAGGACGTTTCGCTTCATTCCCAGAGATTGGTTCACCGCAGAGGATCCGGCAGCTGAGCTCGGAAGAAGTCATCCTGCCAAGCAAAAGCCTTGTCTGCCAGGTTTCCACTCAGGAAGCAAGCAATATCGGGCGTCTGCCGGTCATACGGAACAGATCAGCAATACCCGATGGCTGACTTTCGATCCATTGTTCCAGCTGCTCGGCACCCGGCGGTACCTATACCTATTATCCTATCACGATTCGCCAACGTGCTGACTGGCAGAATTATACCGATCCTGGACTTGGTTGCCGCTTTTCACCGAAACCGGCAGGCATCCTGCGGCAGCTAAACAAAGAAAAAAGCTGCAATTTTCCGCGCATGGCCGCTTTTTCACGCGACAGCTGCCAGACTAGACCAGGGTTGTTCCCAACAGCCGCAAAGACGCCAGCAAAGCCTGATTCTCAGCCACTTCGCCTGCATCATAGGCTGAAATATTCTTGGTAAAGAGATGGCACCAATGCAGATACTCGCAGATGCAGGTGATTTGGCCGCTGATCAGCCGATACTCCGGATCATCCAGGGCGGCGCCGCCGACTGTCACCAGACCGACCTTTTTGGGGCCGCCGATTCTGAAAGCGCTGTTGCGGCAGTAAAATTTATCGATCACTGTCTTCAATTGGGCCGTCAACCCCCAATAATAGACCGGGCTGCCCAAAAGCAGCAGATCAGCTTCCGTAACTTTTTGCATGATTTGATTGGTTTCATCGGGCATTACGCAAATGCCGCCGTTCGTTTTACAGATATTGCAGGCAATACAACCTTTGATATTCCATTGGGTTACATTGCAGAATTCGATTTCAGTTTGAGCTGATTTCTCAAGGATCCCCTGCTGAACTGCCTTTAAAGCTGCAGCCGTATTGCCGTTGTGCCGTGGACTGCCATTTAGAATCAGGACTTTCATCAACATTACCTCCTCAATCCGGCCTCAAATCACAAGCATCCCTTGAATCTCTCACACTCTTTGCCGGAGTGTGATTTTTTACAGCAAACTGCCGGTGGGATCAAGGCAAAGCCAGGTACCTGCCTTAATCCCATCCTTCAAAATCGTTTGGATCTTTTACGTCCAACAGTAAGTTCGAATAATCCCAAATGAAGTATTTCCCGCCTTTTCTGCGAACGATCACCACTCTGTCACTGCCCGAACTTTCATTTCTGACATAGAGCTTCTGCATCCCTTCGCTTGTCGGCGGAGATCGGTCGATTTGAATGTCTAAGGTCAGCGGTTTGATCAGTTGATAATGGTTGTTTGCCGTGGCTCCGATGAAGTAGGACTTGGCTATATACGCTCTGGTTTTATTGGCATTCTTTAAGTAGATGATTTCCCGTTTTTTTAAGGGGTTATCTCCTTTGAGCAAATTCATCATTTTAACCGATTCCTCAGGGTTCCCTTCAAAGCTGAGATAAGCAAGCAGGAATAATGCGACCGTATGTAAAGGTGATTCCATCATCTCCGATGCCAGAGTCTCAAACTCCCGATAGTCTTTCGGTAAATCCTGAAAAACAATATTCATAAAGCTTACCTTCTCTTTCCTCTTTGTAACCCTCTTTTCCCGCAGCGTACAATCAAAGCAAAAACTGCAGCGGCGGCGGCTGTTTTTGCTGAATCTGTCCGCTTATCGTATCAATTTTGCATTCCGGCTGGCAAAGGTGCTGCCAATTTCAGATCAGAGCTGTGACGCAGCCTGCCATCCTGTTCCCTGCGCTTTTGGTTCGATTATCGTTTCTTGCCGCATTGCGGACAGAATTTTGCGTTCTTTTCACTCAGCTGAAATTGATAGCCGCACTGGCTGCAATGAGAGGGAACGCCGGGTCTTGCCGCGCCGCAGACAGAACAAAAGTTCCCGCCGGCAGTAGCTCCGCAGCTGCATTTCCAAGATTCTGTTGGCTCTACGGCAGCGGTACCGTTCTGTTGCATATTCTGATTGGCCGCCGCCGCCATAAAGCCGCCGGCTGTCTGATTCCCCATGTGAATCCCCATAAAACCAGACATACTGCCGGCAGGGTTGGCTCCGGCAGCCTCCAATCCTCTGGCAATGGAGCCTTGTATATAACCTTCCCGCACATTGGCATCGCTCAGCATGGCGCCTTGGTTACGCATATTGATCAGTTTGGCTGATTCTTCATCATAAGAAATACTGGCGATGCCAACCGATTGAATATCAAACCCGCGTTTGGTTCTCCAATCGATATCCAGAATATTTGCCATATAATTACTCAGTTCGACACTCTTGGAAGGAGCATAGGAGATGCGGATACCATCCACCGACATTTGATTGATTGCGGCTTGCAGCGCCGACATGAATTCGGAGAAGTACTGTTCGTTGATCTCTTCGATTTCCACCGTGCTTTTATTATGCGGCAGCGCTTCTGTATAAAACAAGATGGGATCGGTTATTTTAATCGAATAGGTCCCGTGAGCCCGTAAAAACAGTTCCGCGTTGTAGAAATTATCGAAATAGCCGATGGGGTTGCGTGTACCGAATTTAATGCCTTTGATTTCTTGTGTATTGATATAAACCACTTTTTGTTTTCCGGAAGGCATGCCGCCGAATTTCACACGTTTCCAGGTATCCTGGAGAACATCGGCAAAATCGCCGGCGAATAAAGAAGGATTGCCGACATTGCTGACGGTATAGTACCCTTCTTCCGCAGTAAAATCTACGATACCGCCGCCATCCAGCAAAATCATAAATTGATTGGGATAAACATGGATAACCGAACCGTCATTAATGGTTCCTTCTGTCGCATTTCGGTTTAAATTTCTTTTATCACCGCGACGTGCCGTCACGCCGCTGGTCATCACGGTAGTATCACTCATGGCATCCGGCTCGATCACTTCAAGCCACTGATCGGAAATTGCACTGCCCGCAACCGAAATTGCTGCTCGAATCAAACCCATTTTAATTCCTCCTATTTCAATTGATTCTTCGGAATAAACGATCCATGCAGCTCATTTCAACTCAGCCGCATTGGATAGGTCTTTTTTGATTCTCTTATTACTTGCTTAATTCCTTTCTCTTATTTCTGACAGTCTCGTAATTTTACCTTTTTTTACAAAAAGAAGCCGCATCCGCTGCAGCTTCTTTTTGTAAAGTCAGTCAAAAAATTATTTCTTTACCGAATAAATCACGATTGCCAGGAGAACCAGGTCTTCGTTGCTATCGTTTAAAACATAATGGCTGTCGCCGTCACGGCAAAGCGCGAAGTCGCCCGCCTCCACCCGACACTCTTTCCCGTTGTCAAGATAATAACCTTGGCCGGCCAGAATATAATAGGCCTCCCAATCCCCTTCATGGGTATGATGGCCAACAGAATCCCCCGGCTTTAACGTCATCACATTGAACAAGCGACCGGTTCCGGCAAAATCCTGTTCCTCCATTAGTTGACGCATGGCGATGGCTCCCTTGCCGCCTTTCACGCTTTGTTTTACCACGAGAGTGGCTTCCTTTGGCTTAACGATCATTCTAAATCTTCCCCTTCCGTTCTCTTAAAAAAATAAAACGCAGGAAATCCCTTACTATTACCCAAAAGAAAAATTCGCTGCGCGAGGGGTGAGTTCCTGCAAACAGCCGGCGGCATAACAATTTGAGCACACCCCGCGGAATGTTCAGAAAACCAGTAAGCAACCGTATGTCGCGGCTCGTTTTTTGAACCGCCGCATCCCGTTGTCAGCGGTTTGCCGGGACTAGACATTAAAACGGATATTCAAAATATCGCCGTCTTTGACAATGTAGTCTTTGCCTTCCAGGCGCAGCAAACCCTTTTCCTTACACTTGCCAACCGTCCCATAGGTGTGCAAATCTTCATAAGCCACGACTTCGGCCCGGATAAAGCCGCGCTCCAAGTCGCTGTGAATCTTACCGGCTGCCTTTTTGGCTTCCGATCCTTTTGTAATGGTCCAAGCCCGCACCTCATCTTCACCTGAGGTAAAGAAAGAAATCAGGTGGACCAATTCATACATACTGCGTGCCAAACGATAAGTACCGGCTTCAACGATGCCCAGATCTTCCATAAAGAGCGTACGATCCTCTTGCGGCAGTTGAGCGATTTCGTTCTCCATCTCGGCACAGATCATCAAATAACCGTAGCCTTTCTCCCGTAAGGTTTGTTCCACCTTCGCTTTGGAAGGGAAATCATTGGCTTTGAACTGCTCTTCATCGACGTTTACAACGACCAGCTGCGGCAGCATAGTGAAAAAAGCATAATTCCGAATGGAAACAGCTTCTGCTTCGCTTAAAACAACTTCTCTCAGCGGTTTTTCCGCTTCCAGAGCAGTTTGATATTTTGCTAAAGCAGTCCGTTCCAGGTTCTGCTCCGGAGTTATTTTTTTACCGTCATGAATACGCTGTAAGCGCTTTTCGATAAAATCAAGGTCCGCCAGAACTAATTCCGCATCGACATTATTCAAATCCCGAATTGGATCGACACTGCCGTCCACATGCTCAATTTCATCTGTCTTGAAGGCACGGACAACATGCACCAGGGCATCAACCTGCCGAATCCGATCCAAAAACGAGTTAGCGCCGGTGGAACCTTCATGGTTAAGCCCCGGCAAGTCGGTAATTTCAATCTGAGCATAAGTGGTTTTTCGCGGCTTATAGAGTTTGCTGAGCCAGTCGATCCGGATATCCGGCACCTTTGCCATACCCAAATTTGGTTCGGTCCGGCCGCTTAAGTGTTTGGAGATTTCGGCTTCACCGTCTGTTAACAGATTAAAAAGAGTGGTCTTTCCCACCAGCGGCAGGCCGATTAATCCTATTTTCATTTCATGTCACCCTTTCTAAATCGTCGTGATAGCTAATTTTTTCTAGACAGACGGTTCAAACTCCTTTAAAAAACCGGCGGCAACCAGATTCTTGTTGCTGCCGGTTTTGTGGTTCTGAAATTCAAAAGCTTAGCGCAAATAAGTGATACAGTTTTCTTTGCGCGGTTTTGCGGCAGGCTGCGGACCATCCGGATAACCCACGGCCAGAGCAAAGACCGGAAAATATCCGTCCGGAATTTGCAGTTTTTTGACCAGATCCGAACCTTTCTCTGCGGCAAACGCCCGCATAAAAGAAGCAACATAACAGGAACCCAGGCCGATACTGTGAGCTGCCAAAGCGGTTTGCATCGCCAGATTGGCACAGTCACTTTTACCGTGGGTTCTGCTCTGTTCGGCGGAAAAGACAATGACAGTTGGTGCATGATGAAAATTATGGGTTTTAGGGTCATCTGCCCGCTGGACCATTTCCGGATTGCCGGAGGCGCGCATTACTTTTTTATTCTCTTCAACAATCCAATCGATGATTTCCTTGTTCTGGATGACTGTGACATACCAGGGCTGAGAATTATTGGCACTGGGAGCTGTTAAACCGGCGGTTAAGATCGTTTGCAGTTCTTCCTCTTTAATCTGCTCTGCTTTGAACGCGCGAATACTGCGGCGATCCAGCATACTTTGAATCGTTTCATTCATCCTAAATTCTTCCCTTCCCTCATTTTGATCACATTTTAACACTTCTTTTCGGCAAGCACAAGTGCGAAAAAAAGGGGAACCTTTACTGTTTGACTAGCCCAGAAAAGCTCATACCGGCAGCCGGGAATTTTTTTATCCGCCGCCAAGCGGTGGATTTTCCGCTTCGGATTCTGCACTCACTGCCAATTCCGGCTCCGGACCGGACGCTGCCTCCGGCAGCGCCTCTATTTCCCGCAGTTTACTGCGAATCGCTCGCGTGCGCACCCCCACCAATTTATCCAATTCATCCCTGGCCTGATCCAATTTCTTCTGTGTTGACCCCAAGACACCGGCGAATTTCTCGAATTCCGCTTTAACACCGCCTAAGGTCCGCCAGACTTCACCGGATTGCTTTTGGATCGCCAGCGTCCGGAATCCCATTTGCAAACTGTTGAGTAAGGCGGCCATGGTAGTCGGTCCGGCAATATTGATTTGGTACTCCCGCTGCAAGGTTTCAATCATACCGTGCCGCACCACTTCGGCGTAAAGCCCCTCTACCGGCAGAAACATAATGGCAAAATTCGTAGTAAAGGGAAGCCGGATATACTTATCGTGAATGGTTTTGGCAAAGGTTTTGATGATGCGTTCGAATTCTTTACCGCTTTGAGCCACCAGTTCCGCCTGACCGCTGTCATAAGCAGCCAGGAGAGCTTGATACGTCTCGACCGGGAACTTGGAATCAATCGGCAGCCAGACGGTCCCGCTGCCGTCACCCGGCAATTTAATGGCAAATTCAACCCGTTCGGCCGTATTGGGAACGACCGCAACGTTGGTTGCGTATTGCTCCGGGGACAGCAGTTGCTCTAAAATAGCGCCCAACTGCAGTTCACCCAACATACCGCGTGTTTTGACGTTGGTCAGAACTTTTTTTAAATCGCCCACACCGACAGCCAGGGTCTGCATTTCTCCCAAGCCTTTGTAGACTTCTTCCAGACGTTGACTGACCAGCTGAAAGGACTGACCGATGCGCTCCTCCAGGGTTTTCTGCAGTTTTTCATCCACAGTCTGCCGCATTAAGTCCAGTTGCCGGCCGTTCTCGGTCTTCATTGCCGTCAGATTTTCATTGACATTGCGATTCATTTCAGCCAGTTGATTCTGTGTCTGCAGCGTTAATTGACTGATCTGACGCTGCATTTCTTCATTACGTTGGCTGTATTGCTTGTTTAATTCGGAAAGACGGGTATCCAGCATCTGTGTATTTTGGCTTTGACCGTCGCGGACCCATTGACTGAAAGTGCTGAAAACATTCTGCATGGTTTGTTGTATTTCCTGACGGGTCTGACGTTCTTCCTGCAGCAATTCATTTTGCAGCACATCGCGAAATTGCTTTTCTAACTCGCGTTCTCTCGTCAGATTTCGCTTCAGCATCGAATAGACTGCCACCAGCACGATCAGATTGATCAGGGTAAAACCGGCCAATGCGGTAAACAGCAGTGAATCGTTCATCGTTTCCTCCCCTCTCTTATTTATTCTATTATAACGAGAAACCGTGAAATTGCAAGGAAGCCGGCGCTTTTTGACCGGAAACAAAGTCCCTGTCCGCACTTACTTTTTTAGCCCGATTTGACTTTCCTGTCTTAGCGTTCTATAATCAATGGGAAGAAAAGAGGAGACGCATCACATGAATGATACCACCTGCGATCACAACTGTGAACAATGCTCAAGCAATTGTGAATCGCGTCAGCCACAGGATTTAAAAGCGCCGCTCCATCCGATGAGTCAGGTTGGCAAGGTGATCGGTGTCGTCAGCGGCAAAGGCGGAGTCGGAAAATCATTGGTCACTTCATTATTAGCCATCGCCATGCAGCGCCGGGGATTCCATACTGCAATTCTGGATGCCGATCTGACCGGCCCTTCGATTCCCCGTATTTTTGGGTTAACCGCAAAAGCCACTTCCGATGAAACTGGACTCTATCCTGTCTACAGCAAAACCGGCATCGCTGTGATGTCCATCAATCTCTTGCTGGAGAATGCGGAAGATCCTGTCGTCTGGCGCGGTCCGGTTATTGCCGGCACTGTCAAACAATTTTGGACGGAAGTCATTTGGGATCGCATCGATACTATGTTTGTTGATTTACCGCCCGGTACCGGTGACGTACCGCTGACTGTTTTTCAATCTCTGCCGATTGACGGCATTGTGATCGTCACTTCTCCGCAGGAATTGGTGTCTGTTATCGTTGGCAAAGCAATCAAGATGGCAAAATTGATGAATATCCCAATTTACGGTTTGATCGAAAACATGAGCTATCTGCTCTGCCCGGATTGCGGCAAAAAAATCTCCGTCTTCGGTCCCTATCATCTGCAGGAAGTGGCCGCGAAACACAAAATCCCCGTTTTGGGAGAAATCCCCATCGACCCCGCTTTGGCGGCAGCCTGCGATCGGGGCGAACTGGAATTGCTCGAACAGAATTATCTGCAGCCGGCTGTCGACCTGATCGACGCCAGCGCCGGCCGCCACCAAGAATAAACGGCGATTCAAGCAACGAATCACTGAAAAAAGGATAAAAACCCCGTCCGGTCTCCCGCGGCAGCTCTTTTGAAAAATGAGCTTGTCGTTATTCGGAAATCAGACGGGATTTTGTTCCCCCTTAACTCAACGAAGAGGGAGAGTCTCTGCTTTGCCGGGATACATGGCAAACCATTTTTCTTCTAGGATGGTATAAACATAGGTGTCCTGCCAGAACGGCTGCCCGAACTGGAGTTGCCGATCAGCTTGCCGCTTTCTTTCAAGCAGACCGCATAAGGATCAGCATTATTGCAGTGAAAAGCCAATTCTGCTTGGCAGCCAGCCAAATCCATCACTGCATAGGGCTCATAGCACAGCACGGCTGCATCAAAGAGATATCAGATCATCCGGATGAAAGCGGCGGATGATCACGCGCTCTGTCTGCAAATCGGTTGTCATGCCCGCACCTTAGCCAAAGCCTGTAGAAATCCCTCTACGCTTTCTTCTTTGGTAGCCCAGGAAGTTACAAAGCGAACGACCGTATCAGCAGCGTCCGCTTTACCCCAAACCTCATAACGGCAAACAGCCTGCAGCTGCGGTAAGATCGCATCGGGGAAAATCGGGAAGATCTGATTGGTAGCAGAGTGCGTCAAGAAGCCATACCCTTGCGCGGCGATGCCTGTCTGTAGACGCTGCGCCATTTGATTGGCATGAGCAGCAATCTGAAAATAGAGATCATCCTGCAGTAAAGCCAGAAACTGCAAACCCAACAAACGGCCTTTGGCCAAGAGGCCGCCCCGCTGTTTGATCGAATAACGGAAGTCCTCCTGCAAAGCGGGATGATTGATCACCAAGGCTTCCCCAAAAAGCGCGCCGTTTTTCGTGCCGCCGATATAGAAAGCATCGGTGAGACGGGCGAGATCCGGCAAACTGATATCATTGCCTTCTCCGGTCAGCGCGGTTGCCAAACGAGCGCCGTCCAAATAGAGATAGAGCCGATGCGTTTGACAAAACTGCGACAGCGCAGTCAATTCAGCCAGCGTGTAAAGAGTACCGATTTCGGTAGCGTCGGAAATAAAGACGACCTTCGGCTGCACCATATGCTCATCCGGATGTCCCAGCAACACCGGCAGGATTAATTCCGGCGTCAGTTTGCCATCCGGCGTCTCCACCGCCAGGACTTTATGTCCGGTTGCTTCGATCGCACCCGTTTCATGCACAAAGATATGACCGGTTTTGGCGGCAATTACCGCCTGATAGGGCTGCATGATGGCCGATAAAACGGTCAGGTTGACTTGGGTGCCTCCAACCAAGAAATGCACCGCCGCCTGAGGAGAAGCTATCTTACAGCGAATTAAATCGGCAGCCTGGCTGCAGTATTCATCCATACCGTAACCTACGGTTTGTTCAAAATTGGTTTCGGTCAGTGCCTGCAGCACTTTGGCATGAGCACCTTCACCATAATCATTGATAAAAAAATACATTTCTGTTCCTGCCTTTCTCGATTTGATAGGATTTTACCAACGCAAAAGATTGTTTGCAGCACACCGGATGCGATGACGTTTGGCTGAGGCGGAAATTCACTCCGGCTCCCTCTGCGGCCGGCGGCGATGCTGCGTCGCCCGTTCCCGGTCGGCAGCCTGCGCCTCAAACAACGCTTCCGGATTCAATTTCAGGACTGCGTTGATTCTTTTTCCACTGTGGTTGTGCTTCGCTATGGTCCGCAGACAATCTTTCGCCAAGGCAACCGAGCGGGCTTCTCCCTTTGCCAAGGCGTACGGCAAAGGCTGCACGGTATTCTGCGCCAAACCTGCCATTGAGTCACCGTCCTTCGCGGTAACAAATGATCACTTGCTTATGGTAAGCGAAAGCCATATTTCTCTAAGACAGCCAGCGGAAATCCCATACGCACTGTTTTAAGCGGATCCACCACCTGACAGATGGTCATATGGCTCAAGAGAGACATCAGCATAGCCGCTTGATTGATGGAAACGCCGCAGGCTTTCATCAGGAAGGCATGCATTTTTTCGCTGGCTAACCTGGCGGCGGCATCCAGCGTCAGTGCCGATTGAATTGTCATCACAACACCCTCATCCAGTAAAAAAGGAGTTGGCAATTGCACTGCTTTGATGACCTGCACGCGCAGCGTTACTTTACCGCGGCATTCCATCCCGCAGATCATCACTTCGCCATCCGCCATCAAAGCATGCAGATCACCCATGGCCAGCAGCGCTCCATCGCAATTCACCGGTAAATAAAGTGTGCTGCCCTGGCGGATCAAGCGACAATCCATATTGCCGCCGTGCTCACCCGGGGTTTCCGTGCCGACTGCTCCGCCAGACTGCGGGGTTGTGCCGATCACGCCGATCATCGGGTCGATTGGCAGGGATAACTTTTCGTCAAAAACGATCCGCCCCTTCTCAATTGAAAAGATCCGAACCTCTTTCTCTTGAATGATACCCACCAAACCGCCATCCGTTACGGAGGTCCGCATTACTCCGGTAGGAGCTACTTCAATCTCGAGAATTTCAACTTTGAGAATATCACCCTTGGCAGCCCCATGGACATAAAGCGGGCCGGTAGCCGGATTGGCATACGCTCTGGCCAATGGATCGGAGGTTTCTGATACAACACTGTCGTCATAACAATCTCTGGTATGGAAAACGACTGTATCACCATTCTGACAGTAGGCTACAGCAGGATTTAACTCTGATAATTCACCAACCACATGCTCTCTGCCGATTTCGATCAAATTAATCCCCTCTTTGTTTTCAATTTCTTCCAGTATAGCAAGTACAAATCATTCTGTAAAGCGGATATCCGCAAAAATTAACCCCAAAATCAAAATACATTGTTCCCCCTCCTCCTAACTCCACCCTCGTTTCCATTCTCTTCCGAAGCAGTTATCTGAAATGAACCCAGAGGAGTAAATTTTTGCTCCTTCATGTGCCATTTTTTGTGAACTATTATAACCTACTGCCCAGAACGCCGGCGGTGTCCTGCAGGCGGCATTGAGCGCCAGCTAGCCGCCATAAGGATGCCGCCGGCGTTCGTAAACCACCTCTCCTACACTCATTCACCCCTGTCTCCACGTCCCTTCCCGCGTACAAAACAAAAGAATGAACCCCTGCCTCCCTGCTCAGAACACCGGCGGTGTCCTGCAGGCGGCATTTAGCGCCAGCTAGCCGCCATAAGGATGCCGCCGGCGTTCGTATAATGAAGTTAATCCTCGTCTCCCCGTCCCTTCCCGCGTACAAAACAAAAGAATACACCTATGCCTGTCGCTCAGAACGCCGGTGGTGTCCTGTAGGCGGCATTGTGC